>DASSYG010000036.1:0-3095 GCA_035703405.1 Acidimicrobiales bacterium
GGTTCCCACAGCCAGCCCCAGCAGAACGCCGGCTCCGAAACGCCACCACCGCACCCCGAAACGAGGCCCCCACACCGAGTCGCCGAGACGACCCTCGGCGTACACACGGGCCATACGCTGCCGGATGTCGTCGCGGTCGACGAGGAGGCATCCGAACGCGGCGACGACGAACACCGCCTGGAATATGTCGAGCATGCCCATACGCGACGAGACGAACGTGACTCCGTCGACGATGAGGAGCAGCCCGGCGACGGCAGACGAGATCCGCCACCCCCAGCCGTTGTAACCGAACAGTGCCTCGCCCACCGCGATGAGCTGCTTACCGATCGGCGGGTGCACCACGAGCCCGTATCCGGGGTTGTCCTCGATCCAGCCGCCGGTGAGGACCTGCCAGCCCTGCGGGACATAGTGTTTCTCGTCGAACACCGGTGTCCTGGCGTCCGTCGGATAGTTCAGCATCGTGAAACGCGTGATGGCGGCGAGCACCGTGACGAACGCCGTGACGACCCAACCGCGTGCCCGATCGGTCGGGCCGGACGGTGGAGGGGGCACTTGCGGAGCGGGGCTCAAGAGGCGACGGGGCGGGGCCTCGGAAGGGCGCAGGTCCGTCGCGATCACAATCCGATCGTAGGCTGAACCGCATGCAGGCAGAGAATCCGGGACAACACGCGAATCCGGGACAGGGTCGGCTCGTGCTGGCCGCAACACCGATGGGCGATATCGGCGACGCATCCAAGCGGCTCTGCGACGCGCTGGCCACCGCCGACGTCGTCGCAGCTGAAGACACCCGTCGCACTCGGTCTCTCGCTTCCGCACTCGGCGTGACGATCACCGGCCGTGTCGTGAGCTTCTACGACCAGGTGGAAGTGTCGCGGGCGCCCGCGCTGATCGCCGATATGGAAGGCGGCCGCACGGTGCTGCTCGTCACCGACGCAGGCATGCCGTCGGTGAGCGACCCCGGTTATCGGCTGGTCTCCGCATGCGTCGCGGCGGGTCTGCCCGTGACGTGCCTGCCTGGCCCGTCCGCCGTCACCACCGCACTCGCACTGTCGGGCCTGCCCGTCGAACGTTTCTGCTTCGACGGATTCCCGCCACGCAAGCAGGGCCAGCGCCGCACATGGCTGGCGACCCTCGCGACCGAGCCTCGGGCCGTCGTGTTCTTCGAAGCGCCGCACCGATTGGCCGCGAGCCTCGCCGATGCCGTCGAGGTCCTGGGCGGACAGCGTCGCGCCGCGGTGTGTCGCGAGCTGACGAAGACCTACGAAGAGGTCAAACGCGGAACTCTCACCGAACTCTCGGAGTGGGCAGCGGACGGGGTTCGGGGTGAGATCACCGTCGTGCTCGAAGGCGCCGCTCCGCGCAGTAGTGACCCGGCCGATCTCGTCGATGACGTCGAAGAACTGGTCGCGGACGGAATGCGGCTGAAAGACGCGTGTGCTCACGTCGCGGGGAGTGCCGTGTCGAAGAAAGAACTGTATGACGCGGTGCTGGCTGCTCGGCGAGTCTGACCTCTCCACCGGCACACCCCGGGCCTACACTTTCCCTCCATCGGATTCAGCCATCGGCGGACGAGCAGGAGAAGTGTATGGGCGCTGTCAACGATTTCCTCGTCGAGGTGGCCGGGGTGGTGTGGGGGCCGTACCTGCTCATCCCCCTACTCCTCGGAACCGGCCTGCTCCTGACCATCCGGCTCCGCGGAGTGCAGTTCCGCAAGTTGGGGCCCGCACTGCGACTGGGGTTGATCACCCGTAACGACCCCGGCGCCGCCGAAGGCGACATCTCCCAGTACCAGGCGTTGACCACCGCGCTGGCCGCCACGGTCGGCGTGGGCAACATCGCCGGTGTCGCGACGGCCATCTATCTCGGCGGCCCCGGTGCACTCTTCTGGATGTGGGTGACCGGACTGGTCGGTATGGCGAGCAAGTATTCGGAGGCGTTCCTCGGGGTCAAGTACCGCACCAAAGATGCCAAGGGGGAGCAGAGCGGAGGTCCGCAGTATTACCTCGCCCGCGCGATCCCGAACAAGTTCGGCCTGGTGCTGAGCCTGGTGTTCGCCGTGTTCGCGGTGCTCGCGAGCTTCGGTATCGGCAACATGACGCAGGCCAATACCGTCGCGACGCAGATGGACGGCACGTTCGGGGTGCCGACATGGCTCAGTGGCGCCATCATGATGGTGCTCGCCGCCGCGGTGCTCCTGGGTGGAATCAAGTCGATCGGCAGGGTCACCGCGGGGTTCGTGCCCGCCATGATCGTTCTGTACGTGGGTGCGGGCATTCTCGTGCTGGCCGTCAACGTCGGCGAGATCCCCGCGGCCCTGGGCCTGGTGTTCACCGACGCCTTCACCGGAACGGCCGCGACCGGCGGATTCATCGGATCCGTGTTCATGGCCGCGATGCGCTACGGCGTCGCGCGCGGCATCTTCTCCAACGAGTCGGGCATGGGTAGTGCCGCGATCGCGGCCGCCGCAGCCCGCACGACACACCCGGTGCGTCAGGGTCTGGTGTCGATGACCCAGACGTTCATCGACACCATCATCGTGGTGACCTTCACCGGCATGGTCATCATCACCACCGGCGCCTGGAAGTCGGGCGAGGAGGGTGCCGCGATGACCTCCACGGCGTTCGCAGACGGCCTGGGCGGCGACTGGGGCCACTGGATCGTGGCGATCTCCGTCGTGTTCTTCGCGTTCTCGACGATCCTCGGATGGTCGTACTACGGCGAACGCTGCGTCGAACGTTTGGTCGGCCGAGGCGGCGTCGTGCCTTATCGCGCGATCTTCGTGGTCGTGGTGTTCATCGGCGCGACCACCGAGCTCCAGGTGGTGTGGAACTTCTCCGACGTGATGAACGGTCTGATGGCGTTGCCGAACCTCATCGGCCTGATCCTGCTGTCCGGGATGATCGCGCGGGAGACGAAGGCGTACCTCGACCGCGACCCGTACCTGCTCGGGGAGCCACCGACCCGGGAATCCGACAAGGCGTAGCCGGAACGCAGTACCGAACACAGGTACGCGACCGCGAAAACGCGACGGCCGGACGATCGTCGATCGTCCGGCCGTCGCTCTCCCGATTCAGGGCGCTCCCCGCACCGAAGGG
>DASSYG010000275.1:0-16032 GCA_035703405.1 Acidimicrobiales bacterium
ATGGGACTGGACCCCACGACGGGTCCTATCGCCTTCCGCGCTGCCCCGCTCGGCGCGGTGTCCGCCGAACTCGCCGCGGCGATCCTGTACGACTACGACCCCGCCTCGATCGGCCGTGCCATGGCTGAGGTGAGCGAGCTCGCAGCGGCGCAGGCCCGGGTTTCGGCACGTCAGGGCGTGGCGGACCGTGTGTTCCGTCGACTTCTCGGTGACGCCGTGACCGGCAGCGAGATGCGAGAAGCCGCCGAGTTGGCCCGACGAGCCGCGGAGGCAGCGAGCGGGCGCGCCGAGGGGCGACCGCTGTTTGCCGCACATGCGGCTCTTGGGTGGCCCGTCGAGGCGCACCTGGTGCTCTGGCACGCCGTGACATTGCTGCACGAGTGGCGGAGCGACGGTCGGATCGCGGTGCTCACGGCCGAGTCTATGTCCGGCCTCGACTGGCTCGTCGGCTACGCGGCGACCGGCCGGCAGTCGATCCGGTCGATCCGGGTGGCCCACGGCTGGGCCGACGCGGAGTGGAAGACCGCCGTGCAGCGGTTGCGTGACCGCGGGCGGCTGCGCGCGGATGGCGACCCGGTTGCGCTGGCACTGACCGACCCCGTCTTCTTGACGTTCACCGACGAGGGCCGCGAGCAGTACCTGCGTATCGACGAACGCACCGATGCCGCGGCCGCCTCAGCGTATGCGTCGCTCGGCGAACAAGGCGGTGCACGACTGCGCGAGCTCTGCGCGCCTTGGACTGCCACGATCGCCGAGAGCAACGGCTCGACCGGCGAGAGGTAGCGCCCGAGCAGACGGTCGAAACCTGCGAGCCTTTCGGACGAGCCGGAATGCTGCGCCGGTTGTTCCCCTTGCCGGCTCGCTCTCATTCGAAGTGGTGGTCGGGCTGGCGGGATTCGAACCCACGACCTTCGGTCCCCCAGACCGACGCGCTAACCAAGCTGCGCCACAGCCCGTGTGTGTGCCGGCGAAGTGTACCCCGCGACTGCCGATCAACCGAAGATGAGAACCGCCGAGAGTTCACACCTGGTGCGCCACCCACAGCACGCCCTGCACCAACCTCCAGCCGAGGTAGATCACCAGGGCAACGAGGAGCACCTTGAAATGCCAGGGGGTCGCCTCGGGGACGACCTCGCCGACTTCGGAGGCGTCGCCCGTCGTGTGGTCACCGTTCTGCTCCTGGGGTCTGCCCGAGCGCACGGCCAGCGCGTCGGCGGAACTGCCACGCCCCTTGCGGGCCCGTTCGAGGTTTCGAGGCGTGATGATCGGCGCCCCACAACTCGGGCAGTGCCCGTCGTCCTGCACGGTGTTCGGGTTCAGAAAGCGGTCACAGTCATCGCACCAGGGCACGACGCTCACTCCCCTGTCGTGACGAGTCGGTCGCGTGGGCCGACCGCCGCGACCGTGCTCGGCACGTCGTGCCCGACCAATTCGGCGGCGAGGCGCGCCGCGTCGATGAGCCCTTCGACATCGATCCCGGTGACCACACCGACGTCGTCGAGGACAGCGATGAACTCTTCGGTCGCCAGATTGCCGGCCGCGCCGGGCGCGAACGGGGAACCGCCGAGGCCCCCGACCGAGGTGTCGAATCGTCGCACACCGAGTTGGAGTGCGGTCCAGGCGTTGAGCAGTGCGGTGCCGCGGGTCTGATGCAGGTGCAGGCCGATCGCGTGGCCGGTCTCGTCGATGAGTTCGGCGATCCGCCGTGGCGTCGCCATGCCCGTGGTGTCGGCATAGGTGACCGCCGTGCAGCCACGGTCCAGGAGCTGATCGCCAAGTGTCGCCACGTCAGTCGGCGCGAGGTCGCCTTCGAAAGGAGAACCGAACGCACAACTCACAACGGCGTCGACGGGAACATGAGCTGCCTCGGCGAGCCGGGTGATCCCGGTGACCGCGTCGAGCGACTCGGCGATCGAACGGTTCACGTTGTGCTGGTTGTAGGCCTCGGACGCGGAGATGGTCAGCGTCAACTCGTCGATCGCACACTCGAGCGCGTCCTGTGCGCCCCGCAGGTTCGGGACGAGCACCGTCACGATGCCGTCGTCGGGCCGGCGCATCGCATCGAGCACGGTGGTCGGATCGGCCATCGCGGGGACGGCCTTCGGGGACACGAACGCCGCGACCTCGACGTGTCGTACCCCGGCGTCGAACAGGGCGTCGATCAGTCGGGCACGCTCGGTGGCGGGCACGGGTCGTTCGGGTTGTAGCCCGTCTCTCGGCCCGACGTCGCGGATGACGACTCGTTCACCTCGCAGCACATGCGGGTCCGAAACCATGGCTCCATGGTGCCCGCGGGCCGGGTCGATCCCCACATCGAAACCCGGGTTGGTTCGGGCCCTCGCGGGTCAGACCGGCGGGACGCCGTGACGGCGATCCGAGAAGTGGCGTCGTTTGCCCTGGGCCAGCGCGAAGCGCTTGATCAGTTCGCCTCGAAGGTCACCCGGTTGGACGACCGCGTCGACGATCAGTTCGCTGGCGATCCGCAACAGGTTCACGTCTTCGGAGTAGATCTCGCGTTGCTCCGCGATGAACGCTTCACGTTCGGTGTCGTCGTCGAACGCGGCAATATGGTTCGCGAACACGGCGTTGACGGCGGCTTCGGGGCCCATCACCGCGATCTGCGCGGTGGGCAGCGCCAGCGTCGCCTCGGGTTCGAACGCCGGTCCTGACATAGCATAGAGACCCGCCCCGTACGCCTTGCGCACCACCACGCAGATCTTGGGCACCGTCGCCTCCGACACCGCGGTGACCATCTTCGCGCCGTGTCGGATGATCCCCTGGGCCTCGACCTGGGTGCCGATCATGAAACCCGGCACGTCGGTCAGGAAGATCAGCGGGATCCCGAATGCGTCACAGCACCACACGAATCGGGCCGCCTTGTCAGCCGAATCGACGAACAGGACCCCGCCCTTCACGGCCGGATTGTTGGCGACGATCCCGACCGGACGGCCGTCGAGCCGCCCGAGGCCGCACACCAGTTCGGGGGCGAACAGCGGCTTGATCTCAAAGAAGCTGTCCGCGTCGACGAGTGCGTCGATCACGTCATGGGTGTCGTAGCCGGCGGTGTCCTCCGCGGGCACGAGCCCGTCGGTGAACTCACGTGCGGGTTCATCGGCGGCATACACGGGAGGGTCTTCTCGCCAGTGGGTCGGAAAATAGCTGAACCAGGCGCGGGCCTGGTCGATGGCGTCCGCGTCGTCGTCGGCGAGGTTGTCGCCACAACCCGACACCGTCGCGTGCAGCCGGGCACCGCCCATGGCTTCCAGGGTGGTCTGCTCCCCGATCACCATCTCGGCCATTCGTGGCGACCCGAGATACATCGAGGCGTTGGCTTCGACCATGATCACGATGTCACAGAAACTCGGGATGTAGGCCCCGCCGGCGGCCGACGGTCCGAACAGACAGCAGATCTGGGGAACCCGGCCTGACAGGCGTACCTGGTTGTAGAAGATGTGTCCGGCACCCCGTCGTCCGGGAAACAACTGCACCTGGTCGGTGATGCGGGCCCCGGCCGAATCGACGAGCCAGAAGATCGGCAGATCGTGGTCCAGGGCGTATTCGGTGGCGCGCACCATCTTCTCGACCGTCCGCGCTCCCCAGGAACCGGCCTTCACCGTCGGGTCGTTCGCGACCACCACGGCAGGTCGTCCGTCGACGCGTCCGACGCCGGTGACGACTCCGTCGGCGGGCAGGTCGGTCGCCATTGCGTTCGCGAGCAGACCGTCCTCGACGAAGCTGTCCGCGTCACACAGCAGCGCGATGCGGTCGCGTACGAACAGCTTGTGCTGCGCCGCCAACTTCTCTGCACCCCGCGCGAGGTTGCCCTCGGGGGCGCGTCGCAACGCGGCGGTGAGCGGGTCGTCCACTGCGGGCTTGTCGGTCTCTGCGGTCATCGGTCCCGAGAATAGGAGACGCGCCGACGCCGCCCTGGGTGTTCCCGACTTCAGCTCCGGCGGACGGCGAGGATCGCGACGTCGTCGGTGATGCCCGACTCGGCGAAGTCCCGGGCCGATTCCAGTAACGACTTGCACAATACGCCCGGATCGGCGCCCGGGTCACGGCGCAGGATGTTCGCGACCCGTTCCTCGCCGAACAGGTTCTCCCCGTTGCGGGCCTCGGCCAGACCGTCGGTGTACATCAGCACCAGATCGCCCTCGTTCAGAGGGATCTCACGGCTGGTGTAGGTGCCTTCTGGGTCCAGCATCAACAGGGGTCCGGTCGCTCGAAGCGCCCGGACCTCTCGGTCGTGCCACAGCCACGCGGCGGGGTGACCGGCCGAGGCGTAACGCAGCGTCGCCGCGGCCGTGTCGAAGACGACCACGACGAGCGAGATGAACTCCTCGGCCCGTTCCATCGTCGCGATCTGCCGGTTCAACTCTTCGAGCGCCTGTGCCGGGTCACGGTACTGACGCAGATACACCCGGAGCAGGTATTTGGCTTGGAAGGCGGTGATCGATGCTTCGATACCGTGTCCGGTCACGTCCCCGATGACCGCCGCGACGCGGTTGGGTGCCAGACGGAAGACGTCGTAGAAGTCACCGGCCATCATGCCGGTGCCCGCCTGGTACACCCGACCGAGTTCGAAGCCGGTCAGATCCGGGAGTTCCTCAGGCGCCAGCCGTGCCGCCCAGGCCTTGGGTGCCAATTGCTCCTGGGTGAGCACTTCTACGGCGCGACGTTCGATCGTGAATCGTTCGGCAGACAGCCGGATCGCCCGGAGGAAGTCCTTGGAGAATGCCAAGGACAGGCCCACCGGGATCAGCACCAGCGACAACGCGTAGACCGCACTGCGAGTCTTGAGGACCAGCCCGATGCCGGTGGCGACCAGCAAGGCGAGGTACACCGAGGTGGCGTGCACCTCTTTTCTGAACGACGTCCGGGCGAGAACCGCTGCGTCGGACTGTGCGCCGAACTCGCGCTCGGCGCGCACCCACGCGCGGCGATGGGCCACCGCGGAACGGATCCAGAACGTCGTGGCCACGAGACACGCGGCGGCGACGATCGACAAGACGAACATACCCATGGACGCGCGATCGTACCGCCAAGCGGTGTCGGGTGGCAGGGCCGAAACGCCCAAGCCACCGAACCGTCACATTCGGGGTGTGGCGTCTCCGGCCCGCTGGTCGAGCCAATCGGCCTCCGCGCGGCCCATATCGGTGGCTCCTCCGGTGCCGGACCCGCCGGCCCACGGGACGATGTCAGCGAGGATCGCGTGCCAGTTCGCCGAGGCGTCCAGGTCCGCGAACAGGGCGTACAACCCGAGGTTGATGCGCTGGATGAGCAGAAAGCTGGGTGGCACGTTGATCTGTCGCTGCACGTCGGCGAACGGGCCGTCGGTGTCGAACATCCGACTGACCAGCCCGGCCGCGAACTCTCTGGTGATCGTGGTGGGTTCGTCGCGCAGCAGATGCTCGTAGAACCCCGAGAAGTACTCGTACAGCCGCTCGTCACCCAGTGACGTCTCGGCGCCGACGATGCCCGCGTCGACCAGCAGGACTTTGAAGCCAGCGACGTCACCGTCGTCGACCATCGTGGTGTGCATCGCCGCGAACAGCTCGATCTCGTCCGAGGTGAAGTGCTTGACCAGCCCATAGTCGAGAAAGGCGACCCGGCCATCGTCGAGCACCAGGTAGTTGCCCGGATGCGGGTCACCGTTGAACGACCCCATGCAGTACAGCGACCGCATGACGTACCGGAAGATCGCTTCGGCGACCACGTCACGCTCGGGTTGGGTCGCGGCTGCCATGTCGGCGAACGAGCGACCCGCGAGCAGGTCACTGGTCAGCACCCGCTCGTTGGACAACTCCTCGACGACGTCGGGGACCACGATGAAGGGATGGTCACGGTACGCGTCGGCGAAGCGTTGCTGATTGGTCGCCTCGTTCACGTAGTCGAGTTCCTCTGCGAGACGCGTCCGCAGCTCGTCGACGAGCGGGGCGACCTCGAGGGCGGGGAAGAGCATCCGTAACGCCGTGAAGATCACGTCTGTGTGCTCGAGGTCCTCGGCCATCGCTTCGGCGATGCCCGGATACTGCACCTTGACCGCCACGGCTCGCCCGTCGAGGGTGATCGCCCGGTGGACCTGGCCGATCGAGGCCGCGGCGATCGCCTCGGGGTCCCACTCGCTGAACGAATCCGACACGCTCGTGCCCAGCGCCTTCTCCAGCGTCTCGGTCGCCAACTCGGGGGCCATCGGGGGCGCTGCGGCCTGCAGGGTCGCGAGAACCGCGCGCATCTCTTCGGGCAGTCCCAGGTCCAGGTAGCTCGCCATCTGGCCGAGTTTCATCATGACGCCCTTGAGGTTGCCGAGGGTCTCGGTGACCTCCTCGGCGCTGTGGAGCAGGAACGCCTCGTCGAGCCGTTCTCTGCGGGCCGCCGAGGCGAAGGTGCGCTGTGCCTGGTGTATGCCGTAGGACACGCCGATCCGGCCCGCGGACCGGGCCATCTGGCCGGGGCGACCTGCCGCTCCACCCGCGACGATCGGCCCGGACGGGTTCGCCCGGATGCCGCGGCGCCGTTTCCACCGCCGCACGACGAGCAGCGTCGCACTCCCGATCGCCGCGGTGGTGCCCACCACCGCCCCTGCCCGTCGCTTCATGACCGTCGACGGACCCGCATCTTCACCGGGGTCGAACCCAGCCCGAGCTCGTCACGCAGCGAGTTCTCCAG
The DNA here is from genome assembly GCA_035703405.1 of Acidimicrobiales bacterium. GTDB lineage: Bacteria > Actinomycetota > Acidimicrobiia > Acidimicrobiales > Iamiaceae > JAFDWI01. The sequence continues at coordinate 6,670 of DASSYG010000275.1, forward strand.
ATAGCGAAGGTAGGTACGGGGAAGTTCACGGTTCGTGAACAGCGTGAAGGTCGGTGGGTCGGTCGCCACCTGGGTTGCGTACAGCACCCGTGCGCCGTCAGGTGCGGGGTGCGCGGACTGGGCGGACGCCATGATCGAATTGACCCGCCGGGTCGGCACCCGACTCCGATACGCGGTCACCACGTCGGCCAGCGCCGGAAGGAGCTTCTGGACGCCTTTGCCCGACAGGGCGCTGATCTTCAACACGATGCTGTCGCCGAGGAACGCGAGCTTGCGACCCACCTGCGCGGTGACGTCGAGGCGTCCTTCTGCGTCGAGCAACTCCCACTTGTTGAGCACTATCACGATCGGACATCCCGCGGCGTCGACCCGCTCGGCGAGGCGTTGGTCCTGGTGGGTGATCCCCTCGGTTGCGTCGATGACCAGCAGGGCGATGTCGGCGTTGTCGACCGAGGCGAGAGCCCGGATCGTCGAGAAGCGTTCGGTTCCCGCGTCGACCTTGCTCCGGCGGCGCATCCCGGCGGTGTCCACGAAGCGGATCGGGCCCTCGTCGGTCTCCACCACCGTGTCGATCGAGTCTCGTGTGGTGCCGGGCAGGTCATGGACCACGGCGCGGTCCTCGCCGATGAGGCGGTTGAACAGCGTCGATTTGCCGACGTTGGGGCGACCGACCAGTGCCACCGCGAACAGCCGGGCGGCCTCTTCGTCGCCGGAGGCCTCTCGGATCGACGCTTCGGTGTCTTCGGCGGGTTCGGTGACCACGGCCGGTCCGAACGTCGTCTCGAGTTCGTGGACCACCCGATCCATCAGGTCACCGGCGTTGCGTCCGTGCAGGGCGCTGACCCCGACGGGTTCCCCGAATCCGAGAGAGAGGAAATCCCAGATCATGCCCTCGTGGAGGGAGTCGTCGACCTTGTTCGCCACGACGACGACCGGACCGCCGCGCCGGCGGAGCAACTGGGCGATCTGGGCATCGTCGTCGCCGGGGCCCAGAGTGGCGTCGACGATCAGCAAGGCCAGATCGGCGTGTCCGATCGCCTGTTCGGACTGTTCGGACACCTTGGCGTCGAGGGCGTCCCCGTGGCGCATCCACCCGCCCGTGTCGACCACCACGAACGGGTACCCGTTCCACTCACACGTCACTTCCTTGCGGTCACGGGTGACGCCGGGTCGCGCCTCGACGATCGCTTCGCGCCGACCGATCATCCGATTCAACAACGTGGACTTGCCCACGTTCGGACGACCGACGATCGCGACGACGGGGAGTTGTCGGGGATCGGAACGGTTGGTCTCGGTCATGGTCGGCGTCGACATCCCACGGTTCGGTGATCGAGGTGGACGATGTGACCACCGGGTCGGACCCTCAACGGTAGAGGTTCGGCCCGCCGACCCGGCCAACGGTTGCTTCTACTCCCGGGCGATCAGCCGGTGCAGGTGCGGGTCGTCGAGGTCCGGCCGGTCCAGGGCGTGGCTCTGGATCTCGACGTCGTGGACGGTTCCTTCGAAGGTGAACGGCGGATCATAGGCGTCGCTCAGCGGCAGACCGCTGTCGTGGCCGAGGCGGAGTCCGGCACCACCAATCTGCCACCGGAACGGCAGGTCGTCGTCCAACGCCGTTGTGGCCAATTCGTCTCCGTCGACGAACAATCGGAGCGGCCCTCCCCCGCTGGCGATCCGGCGGTACTCGAACGCGATCTCATGTTCGCCGGCAACCAGTGGCGTCGAATCGGCGAGATCGTGGGGATGACCGAACAGACGGACGTGCGCATGAACGTGCCCGTCGACCAGCCAGATTCCCCACCCGCTGTTCCAGTCACCCAGCGCGGTGACGATCCCCGAGTCGGTGTCGGTCACACAATCGACGCGGGCGAGAATGGTGAAGCCGGGCCCCATCGGTGGCAGAAAGTCCTCGGCGACCGGCGACCCTCCCGGACGGTAGGTCATGGCAAAACCCGACGGCCACGGGTTCGCTTCGAGCGCGACGCTTCGGCCGGTGAAGGTGTCGTCGAGCGGCAGCACCTGGTTGCGACCCGCCGCGGTCCACCAGGCCTGTTGCAACTCGGCGAGCTTGTCGGGGTGTTCGTCGGCCAGATCATGCACCTCGGCAAAGTCGTCGGCGAGTCGGTAGAGGTGCCAGCGGTCGTCCGCGAAACGGTGCGAACCGATCACCAGTTCCTGCTCGACGGTCATCTGCGCGCCCACGTGATCGGTCGTGGCCTTCCAGCCGTCCTGGTACATCGCCCGGGAACCCAACAGCTCGAAGTACTGACTGCTCCGGGGTGCCGGCGCGGCGGCGTCATCGAAAGAGTCCGACAAATCGGCACCGTCGAGGTCGCGTTGGTCGACGCCGTCGATGGTCGTCGGGCGGTCCACGCCGGTCGCGGCGAGCACCGTGGGCAACACGTCGACCGCATGACAGAACTGCTCGCGCACGCCGCCGGCCTGGTCCGCACCGATGCGCGCGGGCCAACGCACGATCAACGGGGTGCGGACACCGCCCAGCCAGGTGAAACGTTTCCACAACTTGAAGGGAGTGTTGCCGGCCCAGGCCCAGCCCCACGGATAGTGCTCATAGGACCGCGGACCGCCCAGCTGGTCGATCAGTGCCAACGTCTCGTCGACGTCGTCGAGCCGGTCGTGGGTGAAACGCAGCTCGTTGAAAGAACCGTGCGGGCCGCCCTCGGCGCTGGCGCCATTGTCCGAGCACAACATGACGAGCGTGTTCTCGGCGAGGTCCATCGTCTCGAGGCCGTCGAGCAGCCGACCGATCTGGGCATCGGTGTGGGACAGGAACCCGGCGTAGACCTCCATCATGCGCGCGAAGAGCCGGCGCCGGTCGGCGTCGAGGTCGGACCAGGGCGCGACCCACGGCGGACGATCGCTCGGCGTGGTGCCGGCTGGCACGATGCCCGACGCCATCTGGCGCTCGACGACCTGGGCACGCCAGGCGTCCCACCCCGCATCGAAGTGGCCCCGGAACGGTTCGATCCATTCGGCCGGTGCCTGATGTGGGGCGTGCTGCGCCCCGGTCGCGAACCACAGCAGAAACGGCTTGTGAGGGGTCGCCTGGTGGACGTCTTGGACGAACCCGAGTGCCTGATCGCACAGATCCTCGGTCAGGTGGTAACCGTCGCGCCAGTGAGCCGGAGGGCCGATGTGGTGATTGTCGCTGACCAATTCGGGGGCGTACTGGTTGGCGTCGCCGGCCAGGAACCCGTAGTACCGCTCGAAACCCAGGCCCAGGGGCCACTGGTCGAAAGGACCCGACGCCGAGACCTCCCAGCGGGGCGCGAGGTGCCATTTGCCGACCGCGAACGTGGCGTAGCCGGCGTCGCGGAGCAGGCGGGGCATCGCCACCGCGGATCGGGGAATGCGGGCGTCGTAGCCGGGAAAGCCGATGGGCACCTCGGGCAGGAATCCCATGCCGACCGCGTGGTGGTTCTGGCCGGTCAACATGGCCGCCCGGGTGGGCGAACACATCGCGGTGACATGATGGTTCCGATAGCGCAGACCGGCCTCGGCGAGCGACGAGATCGCCGGGGTTCCTATGTCTGACCCGAACGGTTCGAGCTGCGCGAAGCCGACGTCGTCGAGCACGATCACGACGACGTTCGGCGCGGCCATCGCCGGCTTCGGGGCGATCCGGGCGCGGGGCGTCGATTCGGCGATCGTGGTCGAGATCTGCTGCACGAAAAGCTCGCATTCGGCGGTGACAGTGGACCTGGCATGTGACGGACGCGACACGGCCACCCGTCACCCGGGCACAGTAGCCTGTGCGCCATGGATGTCGACCGGGTGTTGCTGGCCGCGCCCCGCGGCTTCTGCGCTGGGGTCGAGATGGCGATCAAGGCGTTGGCCTGGATGGTCGGCGCGTTCGAACCTCCGGTGTACTGCTACCACCAGATCGTGCACAACGCGATCGTGGTGAAGCGCTTCGAAGAGAAGGGTGTCGTGTTCATCGACGACATCGACGAGGTGCCCGCCGGTGCGCCGGTCATGCTGTCCGCGCACGGCTCGGCACCCGAGGTCGTCGCCGGTGCCAACCGACGTGGCGGGTTCGTCGTCGACGCGGTCTGTCCCCTGGTGACCAAGGTGCACCACGAGGTACGCACCCGTGCCGCCAAGGACTTCGACATCATCTACATCGCTCACGCAGGTCACGAAGAGGCCATCGGCACCATGGCCGAAGCCCCCGAAGGTCGGATCCACCAGGTCGAGTCGATCGCCGAGATCGACGCATTGGAGGACTTCGACGGTCAGGTCGCCCTGCTCACCCAGACGACCCTGAGCCAACACGACTGGGCCTTGCTGGCCGCGCACGCCCATGAACGCTTTCCTGACATGTGGATGCCGGGACGCAAGGACTTGTGCTTTGCCACCACCAATCGCCAGGACGCGCTGATCGAGATGGCGCACCGATGCGACACGGTGATCGTCATCGGGTCGGAGAACTCCTCGAACACCCGGGCGCTCGCCCGCATCGCCGCCGACGAGGGCTGCCCACGGGTCCTGCGGGTCAACGGAGCCGATGAACTCCCCGATGATCTCTCCGGCACGGTCGGCGTGACCGCAGGAGCCTCCGCTCCCGACGAACTCGTGCTCGACGTGATCGAACATCTGGCCCCGCGTCACGGGGTCGAAGAGGTCCATCTCACCGACGAGGTCGAGTACTTTCCTCCGCCACGGAGTCTCCGCCCGCTGATCAACGCCGTGTCCACTCTCGCGACGTTCGGTCTGGGGACCACTCCAGAGCACGGACCGCGTGCCGACGACCGCCGGATGAGCGCGAGCCGGGTGCTGGCGGGTCTCGCCGGTCGCTGACCGCCGGCACGCCACAACGGAACCAGATAGAAGAGGACGCGATCCATGGAGCCGGTGACCTGGCACACCGTTCGCCTGTTCGTCCACATCGTCGCGGCGACGATCTGGGTCGGAGGACAACTCACGCTCGCGGGATTGGTCCCCGGAGCGCGCCAGATCGATCCGGAACTGCCCAAGACCCTCGCCCGGCGGTTCAACCGGTTGGCGTGGCCGGCATACGCCGTGCTGGTCGTCACGGGACTCTGGAACATCGAGGCGGTCCGGGATTTCCATACCGGTGACACCGCATGGCGGGTCACCCTCGTGGTCAAGGTCGTCGTGGTGGGGTTGTCGGGCCTGTCGGCGTTCGCCCACCAGCGTTCCAAGTCGACCCTCGGACTCGCGGTGTGGGGCACCCTCACGTCGTTGTCGGCGATCGGGGCACTCTGGCTCGGCGTGATGTTGGGTACCTGACCCCGCGCGGCCGTCCCGGTGGTCACCTGCGCGGCTACTGACTCGTCCACCGACGGCGGCGGTAGGGTCCACATCCATGCACGACGCGCTACTGGCCACGCCCTCCATCGAGCTCAGAGAGCGGGCGATGGCCATTCGGGACGAGGCCTTCGGCACGAGGGTCACCTACTCCCCCAAGGTGTTCATCCCCCTCACCATGTTGTGCCGTGACCGGTGCGGCTACTGCACGTTCGCCCAACCTCCGGCACGGCTCGAGCACCCCTATCTCGAATTGGAGGAGGTGCTGCGGATCGCCGTCCGCGGCGCCGAAGCCGGTTGCCACGAAGCGTTGTTCACCCTCGGGGAACGACCCGAGGAGCGCTATCCGGTCGCTGCCGATTGGCTCCGCGGCCATGGCTACGACTCGACGGTCCACTACGTTGCGGCGGCGACTGCCGCGGTGCGAGAGGAGACGGGTCTGCTCCCCCACGCGAATGCCGGCGCGCTGTACGCCGAGGAACTCGCGATGCTGCGTGGAGTCTCGCCCAGTCAGGGCATGATGATCGAATCGTTGAACCCCGATCTCGCGGCTCATCACGGCAGCCCTGACAAGACCCCCGAGCGACGACTCGCCACGCTGGAGGCCGCCGGAGAGCTGGCGATTCCCTTCACGACCGGCATCCTCGTCGGGATCGGTGAATCCGCGCAGGATCGCCTCGACGCACTGGAGGCCATCGCGGCCTCCCACGCCCGTCACGGGCACGTCCAGGAGGTGATCGTCCAGAACTTCCTGCCCAAGGCGGGGACCGCTATGCACCGGGCCGAGGCCTGTGACGCGGACGTCTACGCGGACACGATCGCCATGGCCCGGATCATCCTGCCGCCCGACGTGCACCTGCAGGCCCCACCGAATCTGTCTGACGAATTCGGACACCTGCTCGATGCCGGGATCGACGACTGGGGTGGGGTCTCACCGGTCACCGCGGATCACGTCAACCCCGAACGCCCCTGGCCCGCATTGGACCGCCTGCGCGAGGTCACCGAAGCCCGTGGCCACGTCCTCGCACCCCGGTTGACCGTGCACCCCGAGTGGGTGCTCGAGCCCGCCCGCTGGCTGGACGAGGCGAACCGGTTTCCGGTCATGGACCGGTCCGACGCGGAAGGTCTGGCCCGCGACGACCCCGGGGCGGTGTTCCCCGAGCAGATCGCCGCGGCGATCGACGCCGGCAGCGGTGCCGACGTGGTCCAGGTCGGCCATCGCAACACCGCGTGGTACTCGGGCGCCGAAGCCGACCCGCCACTGCTCGTCGGGTCCGACCCGGTTCCGCTCGCGACCGTCCCCACCATGGGAGGCCCGGTGGCCGAGGTGCTCGACGGGGTGCTCCATGGCGCCCGGGTCGACGAGGACGAGATCGTCACGCTGTTCTCGGCCCGTGGCCCCGAGGTGACCGCCGTGGCGTCGGTGGCCGACGAGTTGCGGCAGCGCATCGTGGGCGACGACATCACCTGGGTCCACAACCGCAACATCAACTACACGAACGTCTGCACCTTCAAGTGCAAGTTCTGCGGCTTCTCCAAGGGTCCGCTCTCGCTCAACCTGCGGGGGCGGCCGTACCTGATGACCCTTGACGACATCGCGGCCCGGGCCATGGAGGCCGCCGAGATGGGCGCCACCGAGGTGTGCCTGCAAGGTGGCATCCACCCGAACTTCGACGGGAACTACTACGTCGACGTGGCCCGGGCGGTGCATGCGGCCGTGCCCGGCATGCACATCCATGCGTTCACCGCACTCGAGGTGACCGAAGGGGCGCGGCGACTCGAAGAGCCGCTCGCGCACTACCTGGAACGCCTGGTCGATGCCGGCCTCAAGACGCTCCCCGGCACCGCGGCGGAGATCCTCGACGACGAGATCCGTGCCGAGTTGTGCCCCGACAAGATCGACACCCAACAGTGGCTCGACGCGCACCGCACCGCGCACGCCGTCGGTCTGCGTTCGAACGTGACGATCATGTACGGCTCGATCGAACAGCCCCGCCACTGGGCACGCCACCTCATCCGCACCCGTGACCTGCAGGACGAGACCGGTGGCTTCACCGAGTTCGTGCCGCTTCCCTTTGTCCACATGGCCTCACCGATCTACCTGCGCCGTCGCTCCCGCCGCGGTCCGACGTTCCGCGAGTCGGTGCTGATGCACGCCGTGGGTCGCATCGCCTATGCGGGCAGCATCGACAACGTCCAGGCCTCGTGGGTGAAGCTGGGTGCGCCGGGTGTGCGCCAACTGCTGCGTGCGGGGGCGAACGATCTGGGCGGAACGCTCATGGACGAGAACATCTCCCGCGCCGCGGGTGCCCAGCACGGGCAGATGATGGACGAAGCCGGATTCACCGAACTGGTCGAGCCCCTGGGCCGCCGCCTGGTCCAGCGCACCACTCTTTACGGCCGGGTCGGCGCCGAAACCACCGACGATGGTCGGGTCGGCGACGGACCCGTCGACCTCGACACGGTCGGAGGAGACCGTGTCGGTTCGGTCGCGGTGTGACGAACGAGGGCCCCGCGCCGAGCAGGAAGCGGCGACGCGCCACGACCGGCAACACCGAATGGGACCGGCGTATCGACGACCTGCTCGACGAGATCGCTCCCCATCAGAACCGTGACCTGCTGCGACAGGTCTTTCTCGAAGGCGTCCGCCTCGCCACGATCGATACCGAACGGCTCGATCTGAAGATCGCTTCGGCGGCGCTGCGTGAGATGCGCCAGGCGTTTGCCGCGTTCGCCCCGGTGCGGGGTCGACGCAAGCTCACCGTGTTCGGCTCGGCGCGCACCCAGGAATCGGACCCGCTGTACGTCCAGGCCCGAGAACTCGCACGCATCGCCGCCGAGCGAGGGTGGATGGCGGTCACGGGTGCGGGTCCCGGCATCATGCTCGCCGCCATGGAGGGCGCAGGCCGCGAGAACTCGTTCGGGGTGCGGATCCGGCTGCCCTTCGAGGCCGATGCGAACGAGATCATCTCCGGCGACACCAAGCTCGTGTCCATGAAGTACTTCTTCACCAGAAAGCTCATGTTGATGAAGGAGTCCTCGGCCTTCGTGGCGATGCCGGGTGGGTTCGGCACGCTGGACGAAACCGTGGAGTTGATCACCCTGCAACAGACCGGCAAATCGGTGCCGGTGCCGGTCGTGCTACTCGACGTCCCCGGCGGTGACTACTGGCAGGCCTGGCAGCGTTTTGTCGTCGACCACGTGGCCGCGCGCGGGTACGTGAACCAGGCCGATCTCGGGCTGGTGCACCTGTGCGACGATCACAACGAGGCGCTCGCCTACATCGACTGGTACTACGCGAACTACCGCTCGCTCCGCTGGTTCGGTGACAGGCTGGTGATCCGGTTGAACAGGGCGCCTGACGAGTCGGAGCTCGCTGCGCTCAACAGCCGATTCGCGTCGATGACGACCGACGGGAAGGGACTGGTGGTCACCGGGCCGCACCCGTCGGAGACCGCAGGTGGCGACGAACTCGACGCCGAACGGGTGGAACTCGTTCTCGATCCGTATCGGATCGCCGAATTGCATCTGCTCATCGGCGCATTGAACGAGCTGGTTGCCGGTCCGGTTCAGTCTTCGGAGTCCTCGGAGATCTGACCCAGCAGACCGACCGCCTTGTCGACGGCGGATCGGGCCCGGCTGAGCAACTTGTCTTCGGTCGGTCGGCCCGACGCTCCCGCTTCGATCGCCTCTCGCAACACCTCGATGCTCCGGTCGCCGAGCCGTTCGGAAATGGTCTCGAGTTGGGCTCTCAACTCTTCGTAGGTGTCGTTCATGGACGCCATCGTCCCATGAGGCAGTGACAATCGGCCACCGGTGACCATGACCGGTAGGCTCGGGACCAGATGTCGCCGCCCCGGCTCGCCGCCTACTGCACCTCCGAGGCCGAAGCCGTCACGGCTCGGCTCTTCGAATGGTTGGCGATCCCGTCGATCTCCGCGGCGCCCGAGCACGCCGAGGAGGTGTATCGATCCGCGGAGTGGCTGGCCGATGCCTGTCGTGACGCCGGCTTCGACCGCGTCGAGATCTGGTCGACTCCCGGGCATCCATCGGTGTTCGCCGAGTGGACCG
>DASSYG010000163.1:0-7194 GCA_035703405.1 Acidimicrobiales bacterium
CTGCGGGCGGCGGCGGCAACGGTCGACGACGGCTACCACGTCCATTCGTTGCATGCGTACTTCATCAGGGGCGGCGACCACGACGAGCCGATCCGTTTCGAGGTCGACCGGCTGCGCAACGGCCGCTCGTTCGTGACCCGAAGCGTGGTCGCCCGCCAGGCGGTCGGAGCGATCCTGGGAATGTCGGCGTCGTTCCAACGCCCCGAGAGTGGCCCGACGGTCGAACGGGCGGTTGCGCCGACGATCGACCGTCCCGACGACGCCGACCCGAACCAGTGGTCGGAGATGTTCGAAGGGCACAAGGTCGCCGAACCGGGGCATCGGACCAACTGGTTCAAGATGTCAGAGCCGATTGGCGACGACCCGCTCATGCAGGCGTGCGCGTTGGCCTACGTCTCCGACGACACGCCCTGTGACACGGTCGCGTCCCAGCATCCCGACGCCACCCCCGGCGACGAGGACGACCACGACTCGTGGATGGTCGCGAGCCTCGATCACGCGATCTGGTTCCACCGCACGCCGAGCCTCGACGATTGGTTGCTCACCGACACGCTCTGTCACGGATTGTTGTCGTCGCGCGGTCTGGCCGTGGGCAACGCCTTCGACACGGCCGGGAACCATGTGGCGACCTTCACCCAGGAGGTCCTCGTCCGCCACCGTTGAGACGAGTGCGCGGTCGAGAAGTTTTCCGGACACGTCAACGCTTTCGGTGCCGAAGTTGCACCGAAACGGTACAATCGCCGACATGGCGATGAATCTCAGACTGGGATCGGAAGCAGAGGATGCGCTCCGGCGCGAGGCACAACGGACCGGGCGTTCTCAACAAGAAGTGGTCCGAGAAGCAGTCAACCGCCACTTGGGCCTGGTCGGAGGCGAGCGACCCCGCAGCGAGCTCGGGGTCCTGATCGCAACCGGCACCGTCCGTCCGCCACGGACTCCCTACCGCAAAGTCACCGAACGACTGCGGCTTCCTCCCGGCACGACCACCGCCGACCTGCTCGATCGGGGCGACCGGATCTGACATGCGCGTCTACTTGGACAGCAGCGCCCTCATCAAACGATCCGTAGCCGAGGCGGAGTCCGACGCGCTCGAGACGGCGATCGGTGGCCATCTTGACGCGGAACACGTCGCGGCCTCGTCTTCGCTGGCCTGGATCGAGGTGAGCCGAGCCCTCCGCGGCCGGTTCGACAACGGCACGGGTGACGAAGCGATCCGGCTCGCCATCGACGCTGCCGTATCGGGAGTGGCAGAACACCTCATCACCGCCGAGGTCATCGGACTCGCCAAACGGATCGGGCCAACCCGGTTACGTACGCTCGACGCGATCCACCTCGCAACCGCCGTCCTGCTCGACGCCGACCTGGTCGTCGCCTATGACGACCGGCTGCTCGATGCCTGCCGAAAGAACGGTCTCGCGGTGGCCACACCCGGCCGCTGAGCGAACGACGCCGCGGCGAAGCGGCGTGCGTCGCTCAGAACGACCGAGAACGGCAACGTGTTCTGATCGTGCCTAGGATCGGCGGCGTGCACACCTACGAGAAACTGTTCATTGGCGGCGAGTGGGTCGAACCTTCGGGTGCGGACGTAATCGAGGTGCACTCGCCGTATTCACACGAGTTGGTGGGCCGGGTTCCCGAGGGGACGAACGCGGACGTCGACGGGGCGGTGGCCGCGGCGCGGCGCGCGTTCGACACCGGCCCGTGGCCGCGCCTGGACCCGGTCGAGCGGGCCGAGGTCGTCCAGAAGCTGTCCGATCTCTACGCCGCACGTCTCGACGACTTCGCCCAGATCATCACCGCCGAGATGGGTTCGCCGATGTTGTTCTCGCAGATGGCCCAGGCCCCGATGCCCCAGGTGATGTTGCAGTACTTCGTGGACCTCGCCCGCACGTATCCGTTCGAGGAGCGCCGTGACGGCGTGTTCGGCCCGATGCTCGTGCGCCGCGAGCCGGTCGGGGTGGTCGGGGCGATCGTGCCGTGGAATGTGCCCCAGTTCGTGTCGATGTCCAAGATCGCGCCGGCGCTCGTGTCGGGTTCGACGATCGTGATCAAACCGGCTCCCGAAACGCCGCTCGACATGTTCCTGCTGGCCGAGTTGGTAGCCGAGGCAGGGATTCCCGAAGGCGTGTTCAACGTGGTGCCCGCGGGCCGTGAGGTCGGCGAGCATCTCGTCACCCACCCAGGTGTCGACAAGATCGCCTTCACCGGATCGACCGCCGCGGGGCGTCGCATTGCCGCTTTGTGCGGCGAGCAGCTCAAGCGGTGCAGTCTCGAGCTCGGCGGCAAGTCCGCGGCGATCGTGCTGGCCGACGCAGACCCGGCGACGACCGTGCCCGGTCTGGAGTTCTCGGGGCTGATGAACAACGGCCAGGCGTGCGTTGCCCAGACCCGCATCCTGGTGCCCCGCTCTGGTTACGACACCTGGGTCGAGGCGATCGCGGAGATGGGGCGCCGCCAGGTGACCGGTGACCCGACCGACATGACCACGACCCTGGGGCCGCTGGTGGCCGAACGCCAACGCGACCGGGTTGAGAGCTACATCGACATCGGCAAAGCCGAGGGTGCCCGCATCGTCGCCGGTGGCGGCCGGCCCGACATCGACACCGGCTGGTTCGTGGAGGCGACCGTGTTCGCGGACGTCGACAACTCGATGCGAATCGCCCAGGAGGAGATCTTCGGGCCGGTGTTGTGTGTGATCCCCTACGACGACGAAGCCGATGCGATTCGCATAGCGAACGATTCCGAGTACGGCCTCGCCGGTTCGGTTTGGACCGCCGACACCGACCGCGGCCTGGACGTTGCGCGGCAAGTTCGCACCGGCACGTTCGGGATCAACCAGTACCTGATGGACTTCACGTCACCCTTCGGTGGCTTCAAGGCGTCGGGGCTGGGCCGTGAGTTCGGCCCCGAAGGCCTGGCGGCCTACCTCGAACCCAAGTCGATCGCCCTCCCCGCCGGCTGACCCCGGACTCCGCTGCCGACGCACCCGTCGGAACTTCTGGACGTTTCCATGCCAGAAGCCAATTGACCAGGCTGCGGCCACCGTGCAATGACCACTGGAACCTGCCCCCTCGGATTTCGCTACAGTTCTTCGTCTGGTTGGCGCGGCAACCCCGGATCAGCGTGAGGAGAGGACACCTTGGAGGACGCAATCATTTGGATTATCTCCATTTGGCTGATCAGCGGTCTGGTCGGTGTGATAGTCGGTCGGAAGAAGGGTCAGCCGATCGGAGGGTTTCTCATGGGCGTCATTCTCGGGCCCATTGGGATACTCATTACTGCCCTCGCCAAACCGGACCAAGCCGGCCTTGAAAAGGTCAATCGCAAGCAGGGGCTGAAAAAGTGCCCGCACTGTGCCGAGTACGTAAAGCATGAGGCGACGTTGTGTCGCTACTGTGGCTCGCGACTCACCGTCACCGCTGGCGCCACCTCAGCGGCGATAGGCGCGGCCACATATGAGTCAGCTCCGAATGCGCGTCGAAGCGCTCGAATCATCCTGATGTGCATCGCAGTGGGTATCGTGCTCGGCTTGGTCTCCAATTTCTTCATCAAGCAGGAACCCGTCACCACCCGGCACTACAAGGCAGTCAACACGCTAATCATGTCCGGCAGCGGCGGCATGAGCAACGGCACAGAGGACTACACCCTCGACCGTGCTATCCAACTGATTCAGGACCAGGACCTGATCACGATCGTGGCGAAGAAGGTCGGCTGGGACCCAACCGCGACCGGCCGCCACCTTGCCGCGCAGGTCCGGGGCGAGCAGTTCGCCATGGACGTGGTGGGCATCGCGCAATCGCGGAGAACCGCCGAACAGCTCGCGAACACCGCCGCGTCGACCCTCGCTCGCATGGCCGACGAAGAAGCGAGCAAGGCCTACCAGAGCCTCTACGACGATCTCACCAAACAGCAAGAGACGCTGCAGGAGCAGATCGATGCGCTGCAGGGAGATCCGGCACAGGCAGCTCAACTGGTGATCGTCCAGAGTCAGTTGTCTTCCGTAAAATCTCAGCTTGCCTCCATGGGAGACACTCCGTCGAAGTTGGGGCTCTCCACCGCGCAGGAAGCTCACGCGATCGAGATCAACAAGGCCGGCTACCAGGCACGACTCGACAATGCGATCAACCCTCCCGGCCAGTATCGGCAGGGAAGCCAGCCGGTGACCCTGTCGGACCAGTTGATCGACGAGACCGACCTGTCGCGGCCGGCCATGCCTGGCCGTGTCACGTTGATTGCCATCGGCGGAGCAATCGGGTTGCTGATCGGCCTCATTGTGAGCATCCTCGTCGGGGCTCGGGACAACAGTGTCCGGAGCAATGCCCGGGTCGAGTAGCAGCACCACGTGCCCACACTCGCCCAGATTCCACGTTCGGCTCCAGAAATGGTGCTGCTCGAGCAGCCGACGCAAGTGCCGGCCCGGACTAGCGCTGTCCGCGGCTTGCACGTGCCCACCGTGAGCGCTCGACCACCCACCGACGCTTGGATGGCAGGCTTCAGCTCGAGCCCTCGACAAACTCCTCGTCGCGGCCACCATTGTGAAGCAGCCCACAGATCGTCTTCCGAAGTTCGATTGAAGCGGGTCGGTCGCGTGGGCGTTGTCGGCTGGGGGTTACTGAATCGCGACGACTGAAGGCGCGGCCAGAGCTCGCGACCGAGCTTGTGCCTGGACCGGGGAGGGTCCCATGAGCAGGGCGAGGGACTGGATCAGGGAGAACGCGGCTGGTCTGACGGTGAGGGCGTCGAAGCCGGGCAGGCGGTGGATGCCGTGCATCTTCTGGGCCCACCCCGGGAGCAAGCCCACCGCGGCCTGGATGAGCAACGACGAAATGCCCTTTGACACCGGGTCGTCACCGATCGGGGTCATGAGAAAGGCCATCGCTTCTTTGGCCTGTGCGCCGGATTCGAGGTCGTCTCGAATGTCGCGCAGGTAGTCGCGCACCTCGGTGCGGCTACGCGGGACGTCGGTGCTGCCCAGGCCTTCGGCGACGACCGCGTACTCGTCGAAGTAACGGTCGAGGTCGCCACCACGGATCGGGAAGGGGTGGTAGCGACGATGGGCGTTCAGGATGGAAACGCCGAAGGCGACGTGCACCCACCGGAGCAGGTCGGCGTCCTCGGCGGAGTAGTGCCGACCGTCCGGGGCGGTGCCGTTGATGTGGGTGTGAACCTGGTTCACGTGCGCGATGACCGCGTTGGCGACCTCGGTAGAGCCGAAGGTGACCGCACCGACGAACGATGCGGTCCGCGACAGGCGACCGAAGGGATCCCGCTGGTAGTCGGAGTGTTCGGCGACGCCGGCCATGGGGAGCGGATGCAGCGATTGGAGCATCAGCGCGGAGAACCCACCGATGATGCCCGAGGAGTGCCCGTGCACCTTCCAGGTCACCGAGTCCGGACCGAACAGTCCCGGGTCGCCCGGTGGATCGGTGAACTGAATTCCGGGCAGCGTCGACGCGTTGAATGCGCTCTGCAGGTTCGAGGTGACCAGTGAGCGGACCGGCGCGAGCAGGTCGAGAGCCATCGGAAATCTCCTTGACGGGACGATCAGGTCGCCTTGTCGATCGTCGAGGCGACGGGGGCACCGTAGGACCCCGTCTTGACAACTGTCAAGCAAAACAGGCAACCTGCTCGGGTGCCCGCCACCCGCCGCGTGTCCGATGCCGAATTGCTGGATGCGGCGCTCGAGGAGTTCGGCGACCAGGGTTTCGAGGGTACTTCGGTACGCGCCCTGTGCCGCCGCCTCGACGTGAGCCACAATCTCGTCCACGAGCGCTTCGGCACCAAGGACGACCTGTGGCGCTACGCCGTGGCCCACGGATTCACGACACTCGCCGTCGACCTCGCCGCCACCGCAGCGACGGCGCCGGACGACCCCTACGAACGGTTGCGCGCGATTCTGATCCGCTATGTCGAGCTGACCGCGGCTCGACCGGCGCTCATCCGCATCATCAACTACGAGGCGATACATCCCGGTGACCGCCTCGATCATCTCTACGCCACCTATCTGCAGCCTGCCCACCAGATCGCCGACGCGGCCCTGCACCTGCTGGAACATCAGGGGCGGGCCCGCCGGATCCCGGCGGCGACGCTGCACTTTCTGATCGGTCACGGCGCGGGAGGGCTGGCCAGTCTGCCGGCACTCGCCGGACGCTTCGATGCCACCGATCCCGACCCGGTCGACCAGGCCACCGCCGCAGTCGACCTGGTCCTCCGTGGCATCCTCACCGAACCCCCCTCCTGATCAGGGTCAGGCGGGGCGGGCGACCTGCGAGACTGGTCGGGTGACCGCTCCAACCGTCCCCGATCAGCACGGCCGGACCGTCGTCGTCACGGGCGCCAATTCGGGTCTCGGCCTGATCACAGCATCGACGCTGGCCGCCGCGGGAGCTCGGGTGCTCCTCGCCTGTCGGAATCCCGAGCGTGCCGCGGCCGCGCTGGACGAGGTCCGTGTCGCCGCGGTCGGACCCGCTCCCGAGACGGTCCAACTCGACCTCGGCGACCTGGATTCGGTCGCGTCGGCCGCCACGGACATCGCTCACAGGACCGACGCCCTCGACGTACTCGTCAACAATGCCGGGATCATGGCGCCACCCCGTTCGCTCACCGCGCAGGGATCCGAGACGCAGTTCGGGGTCAACCATCTCGGCCACTTCGCGCTCACCGGCCGACTCCTGCCCACCCTCCTGGCGGCGCCGGCCCCGCGAGTCGTCACCGTGTCCTCGGGAGCCCATCGCGCCGGGTGGATGCACTGGGACGACCTGGCCGCCGAACGTCACTACAGCTCATGGCTGCGCTATGGGCAGTCGAAGCTCGCGAACCTGCTGTTCACCGCCGAGCTGGCCCGCCTCGCCGACGCACACGACACCGAACTCGTGGCGGCCGCGGCGCACCCCGGCTACGCGGCCACGAGCCTGACCCACAACGGCCCGGGCAATCGTGGCGCCAACAGGATCATGGACACCGTCACCAGCATCGGCGACCGGCTCCTCGCCCAGTCATCGGAGCAAGGTGTGATCCCCCAGGTCCATGCGGCGACTGCCGCCGACGTGGTCGGCAATGATTACTTCGGTCCCGATGGTTTCCTCGAGCAGTCCGGCAAGGCCGCCAAGCGGGTCGGCCGATCGCGTCATGCCTCCGACGCCGAGGCGGCACGTCGACTCTGGAAGGTCTCGACCGAGTTGACCGGGGTCGCCT
>DASSYG010000388.1:0-3946 GCA_035703405.1 Acidimicrobiales bacterium
CTTCCGGCGACGATGCAGCCTCGCCTGCAAGCAGACGTCGGCTGCGTTCGATGAGACTGTTCGACACGGTGGACTCCGGAAGGCGCGGGGCGTTGTGGGAGTCAGTCTCTCAGAGACGAGCCCGACGGGGCGATCAGCCGATCGATGACAGGGTCTTCATCAGCTCTTCGTTGAGGTTCGCCGGGACGGTGTAGCCGTCCTCGTTGCGGATCTGATCGAAGTGGTCGCGGATGTCCTCGACGGTGAGGTCCCCGGTGTTGGTGTAGCCCTCGGTGACGCCGATGAAGATGCGGGCGACATGGCCGGCACCAACCGAGTAGGCCTCGCCGGTCACCGGCACATCGGCGTGGGCGAGCCAGGCGACGAGAGGCGAGACGTATTCGGGTCCGAAACGGTCGACGAGGTCACCCATGAGGTCTTCGGTCATCCGGGACTTGGCGACCGGGGCGATGACGTTGGCCTTGATGTTGTTCTTGGCGCCTTCGACGGCGAGCACCCGGGTGAACCCGACCAGGCCCATCTTCGCGGCGCCGTAGTTGGCCTGGCCGAAGTTGCCGAAGATCCCCGCGGCCGACGCCGTCGAGACGATCCGTCCGTATTTCTGCTCACGCATGTGCACATAAGCCGGCTGGGTCACGTTGAAAGCGCCACGCAGGTGCACGTCGAGCACCGGGTCGACCAGGTCCGGAGTCATGTTGTGGAAGGACTTGTCGCGCAGGATCCCGGCGTTGTTGATGACGATGTCGACCTTGCCGAATGCGTCGATCGCGCATCCCACGATGGCCTTGCCGCCCTCTGGGGTGGCGACCGAGTCGTGGTTGGCAACGGCTTCTCCGCCGATCGCCTTGATCTCGTCGACGACCTTCTGCGCGGCCGAGGCGTCCTCGCCGGTGCCGTCCAGGCTGCCACCGAGGTCGTTCACGACGATCAACGCCCCTCGCTTGGCGAGCTCGAGCGCATGACTGCGCCCCAAGCCCCCACCGGCGCCGGTGATGATCGCTACCTGTCCGTCGAATCCGAGATCAGCCATGTCGGGCTCCTTTTGCAGATGTGGGGAGTCGTCTTCGCAGCGGAGAGAGCGGCGAGCGACGCGGTGAAGACGGAGTCAACCTACCCGGGGCACGTCGGTCGGTCAGAGTCGACGCCCGGCAGCAGCAACCGCCGCTCGCCGCGTGCCGGTCGATGCCGCGAGGCGGCCGGTAGACTCTGCGGACCGTGCAACTCGTCGGACGAACCCTGTGGCGCCTGGCCAGGTTGGGCCTGATCGTCGTGGTGGGTGTCGCGACCCTGCTGGGCACGGTGATCGGGCTGAAGCCGGTCGCGCGCAACGTGACCGACGGTGCGTCATCGGTGGGCTCGCCGGTCGCATTGCCGCCACTGGGCGGGATCTCGTATCTGTACGACCGCTACGGCAATCTGCAGCAGAGCTTCAACCGGCAGATCCGCTCACCGGTCGACCTCGACGAGGTGCCCACCCCCGTGATCGGCGCGGTTCTCGCGGTCGAGGACGCCAACTTTTACCGGCACGGTCCGGTCGACGCCCGGTCGATCCTTCGTGCCCTGCAATCGAATGTGTCCGCCGGTGGCGTCGAACAGGGCGGGTCGACGATCACCCAGCAGGTGGTCAAGAAGGCGGTCACCGGCGACAAGCGAGACCTGGAACGCAAGCTGAGCGAGGCCCGTCACGCGACGACACTCGAGCACCAGCTCACCAAGGACGAGATCCTCGAGTACTACCTGAACATGATCTATCTGGGGAACAACATCTACGGCGTGCAGGCCGCCGCCCAGACCTACTGGGGCAAGGACATCAGTGAGCTGGGCTGGGCCGAAGGTGCGCTCATCGCTGCGCTGATCCGTAGTCCGAACGGCTACGAGCCGATCCGACATCCCGAGGCGGCCCGCAAACAGCGCGGCATCGCGCTGAAGCGAGCCGTGGAGACCGGGCGGTTGAGCCAGGTCGGTGCGGACTTCGCGAACAAGGTGCCATTGCCGACCAAGTTGACCCGCACCGTACCGCCGCCGGACTATTTCGCCGAGGAAGTACGTCGACGGCTGTTGAACAAGGACGGCTCCTACGACGGCTCCCCCGAGGGGCGAGCGCTCGGTGACACCCCGGCCGAACGGTCCGCGGCCCTCTCTGGCGGGGGACTGCGGATCTACACGACCTATGACCCGGTGATGCAGTCCGAGGCGATCGGCGCCCGGCAGGCCACCGTGCCGGGGATCCAGGCCGACGGCCGCGTCCCCAAGGGCACGTGGCTGAATCCGGCTACCGGCAAGGAAGAGAACCAGTGGGCGACAGCGACGGTCACTTCGGTCGAACCGGCGACGGGGGCAGTGCGGGTGCTGCTGGGGGGTCCGGGCTACTCGGGTGACTCACAGGTGAACATCGCGACCCAATCGTTCAAGAATCCCGGGTCGTCGTTCAAAGCGTTCACACTCGCCGCCGCCTTCGACCGAGGCTTCGTGCCGGACGACGTCGTGAACGGCACCAGCCCGTGCCCGCTCGTGCCCGACGATCCGAACTACATCGATCCGACCCACCCAACCCCCGACGTGCCGGCCTTTCCGGCGCACAACTACGGAGGCGGGGCAGGCTCGGTCGCCACGATCACCTCCCAGACGCTCACCTCGTCGAACTGTGGGTTCGTACGTCTGTCCCAGATCGTCGGACTGCGCAACGTACTCGACAAGGCACAGGCAATGGGCATGTCGAACCAGATGTGGAACGCGCCAGACCCGCTGGCCGAGCACCCCAACACCCTGAATCCGTACGCGATCATCCAGGCCTACGGTGGCGGCTTCGGGGTCCACTCGCTCGACATGGCGGCAGCGTACGCGGCGTTCCCGAACGACGGTCTCGCCAACCAGGCGTACTTCATCGACCGGATCGAGGACTCGTCGGGTGATGTGATCTGGTCACACAAACTCAGCCCGCGACGGGTGATGAGCTCACAGGCCGCTCGGCTGGTGACCCAGGTGCTGACCGAGAACGTCGAGAGCGGGACCGGATCCGGTGCCAGGCTGTCGTCCGGTCAGGTGGCGGCCGGCAAGACCGGCACGTCCGACGACGCCAAGGACCTCTGGTTCGTCGGCTACACCCCCCAGCTCGCGACGGCGGTGTGGATCGGCGACGGCGGCACGTACGAGTCAAACATGTTCAACTCGGGCGCTACCGGGGGCACCTACGCGGCTCGAGTGTGGCGGGCGTTCATGAGCTCCGCACTCAAGAATCAGCCCCACGTCGGCTTTGCGCCGGCGGACCCGACTCGATCGGGGATCTCATTGCAGCTCGGACCGAAGGACGGCATGACCTTCGTCGACCGTTATGGAGCGGCGGCTGCCAGACCCAAGACCGACGCCGGGCAAGCCGGCGGCGACACGCCGGCCAGGTCGTCGCAAGGCTCCACTCCGACCACGACTGCGGTGAGACCGGTGCCGACGGCACCGGAGCCTCCCGTCACCGCGTATCGTCCGTGAGGCGATCTTCGACCAGATGAGGCACGTCGTGCACGACCATCGACCAGCGCAGGAACGACCAGGGACGACCCGGACATGACGATGTATGAGCAACTCCTCGCCGTGCAGGAATCCGACACGCGGCTCGATCAGCTCGCCCATCGACGCGAGGGGCTCGCCGAACGGCGCCAGATCACCGAGGCCGATCAGGTGCTCGCCACGGTCGACGGCCAGATCGAGGCCCAGCAAGTGACTGTGGACGAGCGCCGCCGGGCCCAACGCCGGGTCGAGGACGAACTCGCGAACCAGGAGACTCGGGCGAAGCAGATCGACACGAAGCTGTACGGCGGCACGGTTTCTGCGGCGCGTGAACTGCAGGACCTTCAGAGTGAACTCGACACGGTGCACCAGCACATCTCCAAGATCGAGGACGACGGCCTGGTCGCTTTGGAACAACTCGAAGAGGCACAGGGCCGTCTCGACG
>DASSYG010000001.1:0-3745 GCA_035703405.1 Acidimicrobiales bacterium
CAGCCAGCACCAGCGACGCCCCGATCGCCCCGAGAACCTGAGCCACGACCGAGCTCAGCAGGGTGCGCGCACCGATCCGGCCGTTCAGCGCCGCAGCCAGGGTCAACGCCGGGTTGATCCACCGGAACCGCTCCGGTCCCACGGCCGAGAACCCGGCGGCCATCCCGAGTCCGAAGGCCAGCGCCACCACCATCACCGCAGCAGGTGCCGCCGTGCCGTACTGCGCCAACGCGAGTGTCCCGGTGAGCACCAGCACGAACGTGCCGATCATCTCGATGGACAGGTCGCGCAGGGTCACCGCCGTAGCAGCCAACGGCGGATCGCGCCGACGTGCTCAGCAGCGTGGACCCGTTTCATGGCGGGCGGATCGAGGCCGTCCAGCGCGTCTCGCGGGGCGGTCAGGGTCGCTGTTCGGTCGGGAGATCCTCGGGTCGCGCGCCTTCCTTCTCACGCTCGAAGCGCCGAGCAGCTTCGTCCTGGTCCTCGGACTCTTCCGCGAGGTCCTCGGCCAACTCGGTGTCCCGGTCGATGCGTTGCCCCAGCGAGTCGTTGCCTCCCCCGGGGTCCACTTCGTCGATCTCATCGGGGTCGACTCGTTCCGGTGCGCTCTTGTCAGGCATCGCAGCCATGTCCTTTCTCCGACGTTCTCTGCCCCGGCACTCCCCGGCCTCACCACTCGAGAAACACGACCGGCGAGGAGTTCACTGACCGAGAAGTTCACAGACCGCAGAACCGCGTGGCGACCCCGAGCTCGGGTCGCAGGGCATTGCGTTTCATGTCGACGCCTCCGGGGAGCCTGCCTGCACGACGAGCTGACCGCGAGGACCTTCATGGATGAACCCACCGATTTCGACCACACACGAATGGATCGGTGATGCGGGCCGTGACCTGGCAGGGTCCACGCGACGTGCGGGTCTGCGACGTCCCTGATCCGACCATCGAAGAGCCGACCGACGCGATCATCCGAGTGACCACCAGTGGACTCTGCGGCTCCGATCTGCATCTGTATGAGCCACTCAGTGCGTTCATGGAACCGGGCGACATCATCGGTCACGAACCCATCGGCATCGTCGAGGCGCTCGGCAGTGCCGTCGGCAACCTCGCACTCGGCGACCGCGTGGTCGTGCCGTTCAACATCGCGTGCGGGCACTGCCACCTGTGCGAACAGGGCCGGTACTCCCAGTGTGAGACGACCCAGAACCGCGCGCACGGCACCGGAGCGGACCTGTTCGGCTACAGCAGCTTGTACGGCCAGGTGCCCGGCGCCCAGGCCGAGTACCTGCGCGTCCCCCACGCCGACTTCGGTCCCGTGAAGGTTCCCGATGGGCCCGGCGACCAGCGCTTCGTCTATCTGTCGGACGTGCTACCCACCGCGTGGCAGGCCGTCCACTACGCCGACATTTCCGAAGGCGGTTCGGTGGCGGTGTTCGGCCTCGGACCGATCGGCCAGATGTCGGCACGGATCGCTGCCCGGCTGGGCGCGTCGCGGGTCTTCGGTGTCGACCTCGTGCCCGAACGTCTCGACATGGCCGCCGCCCACGGGGTCGAGGCGATCCCGCTCACCAGCGACCTCGGCGAGGTCCTCCGCGGCCTCACCGATGGCCGCGGCCCCGACGCGGTCATCGACGCGGTGGGTATGGAAGCCCACGGCGCCCCGGTGACCCGGGCGGTCCAGCGATTCACCGAGCTGTTGCCCTCGGCGTGGTCCGCGAAGCTGCTGCAGAAGGCCGGCGTCGACCGACTCTCGTCGCTACACGCGGCGATCGATGTCGTGTGCCGCGGTGGCACGGTCTCGGTGGTCGGCGTCTATGGCGGCGCCGTCGACCCGATGCCGATGATGCAACTCTTCGACAAGGGCGTGACCCTGCGGATGGGGCAGGCGAATGTGCGGCGGTGGACCGACGACATCATGGGGTTGTTGACCGACGACGACGATCCGCTCGACGTCGAGGGCCTGGCGACCCATGTCGTGGGACTCGAGGATGCACCCGAGATGTACGCGACGTTCCAGGAGAAGCGGGACGGAGCCATCAAGGTGCTGTTCGAACCGTGACCTGCCCCTACGGTCGGGCCTCGCTCAGCCGGGATGCTCCGGCGTGCCGATGACGATCGACTGGCCCCGCGCCGGGCCCAACAGCAACCACCGCACCGCGACCAGCGTGGCAGCAGACAGGTAGACCGCGCCGCCGACGACCCACATGATGACCCCACCGAGTTGCTGATCGGACAGCCGGGTCAGGCCCCACCGCTGCACACCCGAGAGGGTCGTGGCATAGACCGGTTCTGGGGCGATCGTGAGCAGCGCCCCGATCATCCCGGTGCCCACTGCCGCGCCGAACAGCACGAACACCGCGGCGGGCCCCCGGTCGTCCCAGCGCACCCCGATGCACACCCACCACAGCAGCAGACCGATCGAGAAAAGCGTCGCGTGTTCGGCGGCGTGCACGCTGTCGTGGCGCAATGCGAGGTCGAAGACGACGGGGACGTGCCAACTCCACCATCCCGCGACGTGCAGCGCGGTGGCGGCGACGGCCCACTGGCCGACGTGCCGACGGAGACCCCAGCGACGGCGAAGAACCGCCACGTTCCGTTCGAGGCGACGTCGGGCCGGCGGGTCGAGCACCGATGAGAACACCAGGGTGGGTCGCGCCACGCACAACAGCAGCGGGGCGATCAGTCCGAGGGCGAGGTGTTGGACCATGTGGACCCACAGGGCCGCGTCGGCCGCGGTGTCGAACCAGGGGCTGAGCACCGCCCCGAGCACGACGAACGCAGTGAACCCAGCGATCAGGCGCCAGCTCCCCACGACCCGCCGCACCCCGGGCCGTCCGGTGAGGATCCGGACGCTTCCCAGCACCCACAGCGACGCCGCGAACACGATGACGACATCCGCCGACGAGGCCGTCGCCGCGCCATGTGCCAGGACGGGCGTGAGAGCGAGCGCAGGCATCGGCGCGATCAGCGCGGGCACGACGCCACGCCGGCCAGATTCGGAATGCCCTCCGCGATGGTGGCCACGAGCGAGATCCCGCCCCAGAGCAGCCCGACGAACGCGATGAACGCCACCGCACTCGCCCGCGCGGAGCCCGGGACCCGTCTCGCCTTCACATGGATCCACCACGCGACCGCCATCGAGGCGACCCCGGTCAGGCCCAGCACGAGGGTCAGCACGTTCACCGGCCAGGTGGTGCCGCGGGCGCACTGCCATGACGCGAATGCGCTCACCAGCGACAGGTGGGCGAACCAGTTGAAGGGACCGACCACCACCGCGAAGATCAACGCGAGCAGCGGGACCCGGTACGTGGATGCGGGAATCGGTTCGTCGACATCGGCGACGCGGTGGATCTGCGCGCGTCCGCCGCGCAGACCGCGAGTCGAACCGGGCGCCATCAGATCCGCTCCGACAGATACAGCACGCTGAACACCGCGATCCAGACCGCGTCGACGAAGTGCCAGTACAGAAAGCCACATTGCACGCCCACCGGCTCACCGCCGGAGTCGTAGCGGCCACGGAACCCTTGGATCAGCACATAGGCGAGCACGACGAGCCCGACGGTGAGGTGCACCGCGTGCAGGCCGGTGATCAGGTAGAACGCGGAGCCGTACGCGTTCGAGGTGGGGGTCAGCTCCTTGGAGAGTTTCAGATACTCGAGTGCGTGACCGACCAGAAAGATCGCACCCATCGCCATCGTGACGATCAACAACCCCTGGAATCTGCGCAACCGGTGGGCACGCAAAGCTCGCT
>DASSYG010000136.1:0-3320 GCA_035703405.1 Acidimicrobiales bacterium
ACTCGTCCAGGCCCTCGTAGCACTGCAGGCGGATGAGGCGTGAGCCGGTCATCTCGGCGACCGACTTGGCGAGCTGGGTCTTGCCGGTGCCCGCGGGCCCCTCGACCAGGATCGGCTTGCCGAGCCGGTCGGCCAGGTACACGATGCCGGCGATGCCATCGTCGGCGAGGTAGTCGACCTTGGCGAGGGCCTCGTTGACGGCGGGAACGGATTCGAATCTCGGTTCGGCCATGGCTCAGAGGGTATCGGGCGCCTTGACCGCAGGGTCAATCAGTAGCGCCCGGCTCGCCGGGAGACTCGAGATGCCTCACTGCCCCATCGCACGCAATTCGGAGGCAAAAGGCTGCCATGCGACCTTTTCGCTCCAGATTTCGACCGGGGTCGGGTGGTCGGGCGGCCGGTCGAGCCCGGTGCTAACAGGCGTCGGGGCCGGGCGGGATGTCGCCTCGGGTCTGGCCGGTGCCGCGCACCACGAACTTGGCGGTCGTGAGCTGCGTGAGCCCCATCGGTCCGCGGGCGTGCAGCTTCTGGGTCGAGATGCCGATCTCGGCGCCGAAGCCGAACTCGGATCCGTCCACGAATCGGGTCGAGGCATTCACCAGCACCGCGGCGGCGTCGACCTCACGGGTGAAACGGTCCGCGGCGATCAGGTCACCGGTCACGATCGCCTCGGAGTGTCCCGAGCCGTACCGGGAGATGTGGTCGATGGCCTCGTCGATCGAGTCGACGACCCGTACGGCGAGTTTCAGGTCGAGGAACTCACTCGCCCAGTCGTCTTCGGTCGCTTCGGTCGCGCCGGGCAGGTCGGCTCGGGCCCGTTCGTCGCCGACCACTTCGACGCCGTCGAGTTGCGGGCCGAGTTGTGCGAGGAAGTCATCGGCGACCTCTGTGTGCACGAGAAGTGTCTCCGCGGCGTTGCACACCGAAGGGCGCTGCATCTTGGCGTTGACGGCGATGCGGGCGGCCATGTCCAGGTCGGCCGCGGCGTCGACGTAGACGTGACAGTTGCCGTCGCCGTCGATGACGAAGGGCACGGTCGCGTTCGCCAGGATCGACGCGATCAGCGACCGTCCACCCCGGGGGATCAGCACGTCGACGTGGTCGCGCAACTGCATGAAGGCGACCGCGGCTTCACGGGACGTGTTCTCGACGAGGATCAGCGCATCGGCGGGCAGCCCGGCCGATTCATAGGCGCCGCGCAGCACCTTCGCGATCGCCTTGTTCGACTCGATCGCACCGGACGAGCCCCGGAGAAACGCGGCGTTCCCCGACTTCAGGCACAGCCCGGCAGCGTCGGAGGTCACGTTCGGACGGTTCTCGTAGATGATCGCGACCACACCGAGGGGCACCCGGATCCGTTCGATCCGTAGTCCGTTCGGACGCACCCACCCGTCGACCACCTCGCCAACCGGGTCGGCGAGCGCGGCAACGTCGCGCAAGCCGTCGGCCATCGAGGCGACTCGCCCGGCGTCGAGTCGCAGCCGGTCGATGACCGTTGCGGAGACACCTTCGGATTCGGCCCGGGCCACGTCCGCGGCGTTCGCGTCGAGGATCGCGTCGGTCGAGGCCACGAGCGCGTCGGCGGCGGCGAGCAGGGCGGCGTCCTTGGCGGCGGTCGAGGCGATGGCGAGCGTCCGGCTCGCGGCCTTGGCACGCACGCCCAATGCCTCTAGCGCGCCGATGTCGACGCCGGGGTTGCCGACGCCAGCAGGTTCGGAGGTGACAGTCACGTCTCCGATCCTACCGCCCACCCCCAGATCGAACTCCGGGCGGCCACGTCGATACTGCACACGTCGGTACTGCGCTCCCATCGCCGCGCGGCTCGTGCGGACGGTGGACTGCCGGTGACGATCGGGGCTGGCACACTTGACGGTGATGCCCGACCAGAGCACTCCACGCCGTGCCGTCACACCCGCCGCCCGAACCGCGACCGACGTCGACGCCGAGGCGATGGGGGCGATGTTCGCCAGAGCGTTCGCGGACGACCCGGTGTGGGTCTGGATGTGCAAGACCCGGGTCGCCCGCTTCACCCGCCTGGCGGCACCGTTCTTCGCAACGGAGACCCGTCAGTACCTTCCCACGGACTCGGCGTGGACGGTTCCCGGCGCGGACGCCGGGGCGTTGTGGGCCCCGCCCGGCGCCTGGAGAACGTCGCTGGTGGATATGGCCCGCTGGGCACCCAGCGCGTTGCGCTTGTTCGGGCTGCATCTGCCCCGTTCGCTCTCCGCGTTGGCCGTTGTCGACAAGGTCCACCCCCGCGAACCGCACTGGTATCTGGCGCTGCTGGGCACCGACCCTGACCAGCAAGGGACCGGCCTGGGCTCCGCGGTGCTGCGCCCGGTGTTGGAGCGCTGCGACGACGACGGGCTGGGTGCCTATCTCGAGTCGTCGAAGGAAGCGAACGTGAGCTTCTACGAGCGACACGGCTTCGAAGTCACGGGCCGGGTCGAGATGGGCCGCGATGGTTCCGGTCCGCCGATGTGGACGATGTGGCGCGAACCCCAGGTTCCCGGCCACTGACCAGACCCGGCTGTTCGACGGCCACTGGTAGTTTGACCCTCCATGGTGTGCCCAGCAGACTCCGGCACGCCTGAGCGCCCCCGGTCCACGTCGACGGGGTCGTCCGCGTCGTCGGACCGCCCGGTGCCGACCGGCCCGATCGGTCCGCTCGATGCCATGTCGGGAGAGTCGGGCATCGAGATCGATCCGGCCCTGCCGGTGAACAGATCCGGGCCGGGGGGCCACGACGCCGACACCGACGTGGCGGCACCCGACGACGATCGGGCCGAGTTGCGGGGCGTGTCCCAATTGGTGCGCTCCTCGTCGATCGTGGGGGCCGGCACGCTGCTCAGCCGCGTCTCGGGCCTCGTACGCACCGTCGCCATCGCCGCGGTGCTGGGCGCCCACACCCTCGCTGACGGCTACAACCTGGCGAACACCACGCCGAACATGATCTACGACCTGCTGCTGGGTGGGGTGTTCACGGCCACGTTGGTGCCGGTCTTCGTCGACCATCACGTCCGCCGTGACGACGAAGGCGACTCTGCGGTGCTCACCGTGCTGGTCGCCGGGTTGATCGTGCTCACGGGCGTGGCGATGTTGCTCGCGCCGTGGATCTTCCGGCTCTACACCTGGAACATCGACTCGGCCACCGACCGTGCCGACATCATCGCGATCGGGGTGCCCCTGCTGCGGTGGTTCCTGCCCCAGATCCTGTTCTACGGGCTGACCGCGCTCGCTTCGGCGGTACTGAACGCCCGCCGTTCGTATCTGGCACCGGCGTTCGTCCCGGCGTTGAACAACCTGGTGGTGCTCTGCTT
>DASSYG010000260.1:0-16107 GCA_035703405.1 Acidimicrobiales bacterium
AAACCATCGGTCGCATGCGGGCCGCTTCGGCGAGAACCAGGGCCACGTCGTCGCGGAGGCGACGATCGACATAGGTGAGCGACCACAGGTTCATGACCACCAGATGCTCCGGCCCGACGGACGTCCGCGCCCCGGACGCGCCTCGGACGACGTCGGCCAACTCGTCGATCATGTCGCCGGCGACCAGCCGTGGCGGATCGGTACGGGCCACGGCGACCGCGGCGCGGAAGCGCTCGATCCGCCAGGGTTGATCCGGCCACAAACACGCTTCGAGCCAGCGGATCCGATCGGGGTCGGTTACCGGGACCGGGTCGCGGTCGATCCCGATCCGGTCGACGAACACGCGGGGAAACGTCGACAGATCGGGCCGTCGGACGCCGTGCATCTCCCCACGGAGATGCACCGACGACCCGACGTCGCCAGCCGTGGTATCGCCGACCTCGATGCGGTAGCGGTCCGGCGTCAACAGCAGGCCGGCACTGGTTCCCAACTCGACGAGACGCACCGGCGATCCGGCGAGATCGGCGCACGCGGCACAAAGCAGGACCGCGACCAGCACCGACCGATTCACCTCGTTGGTCTGGGTCGAGTGAGACGCGATCACCGCTTCGAGATCGCGACGATGCCCGAGTACGGTCCGGCGGAACACCGGCCAGGGATCACTCGATGCGAGCTGCTCCGACGGGGTCACCGACGAGTACCACCGAGCCAACTCCAGGTCGGGTCGTCGCAGGATCAGGTCATGGACGGCGGCGAACAACAGGACCGGACGTTGCTGGCCCGGTTGCGCGGCACACAGCATCGAGGCGACATCCGGATCGGTCGCGCAGCCCCTGGCGAGTCGGCCGTACAACGCGAGGTCGGCAAACGACTCCTCGAACAGGGTGAAGCGCCGTCGGATCGCATCGAGTTCGCCCGCGTCCGACGACGTCACTACTCGACGCCGATGAAATACGGATACAGCGGTTGGCCACCCGCATGGACCTCGACCGCCACGTCGACCCGGTGCTCGTCGAGCCATTCCGTGATCTGTCTGGTCGCGGCGACCGACGACCCCTCCCCCTCGACCAGGGTCACGATCTCGTGCTCGTCGGTCACCAGGTCGTCCAGCAGCCGGGTCGTGGCATCGACAAGTGACGACGCCACCGCACGGATCCCCTCCCGGGCGATTCCCAACCAGTCCCCTTCGACGATCGGGCCGACCTCACAACTCGAATCACGCACCGCACGGGTCACCTCGCCGGCGATGACCGCTTCGGCCCCTTCCCGTAATGCTTCGGCGACGGCTTCGGCTTCGGCGAATGGGTCATAGGACACCAACGCGGCAACGGCCTCGACGACTCCCCGCGTGGGCACGACGAACACGGTCTTGTCGGTCTGGGTCGCGACCTGCTCGGCCACCGGGATGATGTTCGAGTTGTTCGGCAGAATCACCACGCCGTCCGCCGGACACGCCTCGACCGCTGCCAGCAGATCCGCGGTGGACGGGTTCATCGACTGTCCGCCGGCGACGATCTGTTGCACGCCGAGCGAATGGAGCAACCGGGAGATCCCGTCACCGGCAGCGACCGCGACCACCGCGGTCTCCACCGGCTCGCTCGCCACCGCTCCCGAAACGCCGCCGGCCTCGGTGACCCACCGCTCCTCTTCGACCTGCTCGAGAAGGTCGGTCACCCGGATTCGGCGCGGCCGACCCGCGTCGATACCCGCCTCGATCGCCGCGCCGATGTCGTCGGTGTGGATGTGACAGTTCCACAGGCCGTCGCCTCCGACGACCACGATCGAATCGCCGATCCCCTGCCAGACGTCCTTGAACGCGTCGATCGTCGAATCGGGCGCGTCCAGCAGGTACATGACCTCGTAGCGCAGATCTGCGATCCCACCGTGGGAATGGTCGTGCGCCTCGGCGAGCGCGTCGGCCACATCGTCGACCTCCGGAGCGTCGGGAAGTTCACGGCCCGCCACCACCGACAGCGCCGCGTCGACGAGCAGCAACAACCCGGTGCCGCCCGCGTCGACCACGCCCGCATCCGCGAGCACCGACAGCAGCTCGGGCGTCTTGGCCAACGCATCGGCGCCGGCGACCCGCGCTGCATCGAACACCTCGGTGAGCGTGGCGCCTTCGCCCGCTGCCCCCGCACCGATGGCAGCGCCGCGCATCACGGTGAGGATCGTCCCCTCGACCGGTTTCATCACGGCGCCGTACGCCGCATCTGCGGCCGCCTCGAGTGCAGCGACCATCGCGTCCGGCCCGACGCCCGCGGGGTGTTCGGCGGCAATACCTGCGATGCCCCGGAGGATCTGGGACAGGATCACGCCGCTGTTGCCGCGCGCTCCCATCAGCGAGCCGTGACTCACCGCGGTGCATACCGCCTTCATGTCGGTCTGGTCGATGTCTGTGAACTCCTCGCACACCGAGGCGACGGTGAGCGCCATGTTGGTGCCCGTGTCTCCGTCGGGAACCGGGTAGACGTTCAGCCGATTGATGCGCTGCTGGTGGGACTTGAGCAGGTCGCGGAAGGTCTCGACGATGTCGCGCAGGTCGGTTGCGGTCACGAGATCGATGGTCATCGGACAAGATCGTAGAGCCCGCACCCCCGACGTCGGGATACGATCCCGAGTCGTGAGCGATGCACCCCAAGAGCCAACCCCGCCCTACGTTGCCCTCGTCATCGATTCCGACCCCGCTTGGCGGCAGCGGTCGGTCCAGGCGATAGGCGCGTACTCCGCGACCCTGGAAGCGGTCGACCTCGAGGGCGCCCGGGAGATTCTGAACTCGACGCCGGCGAACATCGCGGTGTTCGGGCCGAACACCGCGGTCACGATCCGGGTGCACATTGCACCGCTGCTGCGTCAACGACCTGACCTGGGTGTGCTGTTGGTGATGGACAGCCTCGACATCGACGGTCTGCGCGACGCGATGCGAGCCGGCGTGCGCGAAGTGCTGCCCGCCCAGACCAGCTCCGAGGAACTCCAGCAAGCCGTCGGCCGTCTCACCGACGTCGTGATCCCGCTCCCCGCGTATCCCACCCCGGCGCCCGAACCTCCGCGGAGTGCGCCGGTGAAACGGGATAATGGCCGACTGGTCATGGTGTGTTCGGCCAAGGGAGGGACCGGCGTGTCGTCGGTTGCGGTCAACCTCGCCGCAGCGCTCGCTCAAACCGGCCGGACCGTCTCGCTTTGCGACGCCGATCCGGTGTTCGGCGATCTCCCGCTCCTGCTCGGCATGAAGACCCGAGCCGAGCTCGAACCCGGAGAACTCCCCAAGAAGCTCCAACCCGAAGAAGTCATCGAAGAGCTCAACGTCCATGAACCCACCGGGGTGCAGCTCTTCACCATGTTCCGGGCGCGGATGCCCCTGAATGACATGCCGCGAGATCTGGTGCTGGCAGTGTTCGAGGGTCTCCAGGCGGCTTCGGACATCGCGATCATCGACGTGCCCGCGCCGCTGGTGAACGTGGCCGAGTACCTGGTGGTGGCCGACGAACTCTTCCTGGTGGCCGGGACCGACGTGGCGGCGCTGAAGAACCTGCGTCTCGCCGTGCAGCTCATGGGTCGGGCCGGACTTCCGATCGACAAGGCGTGGATGGTGCTCAACCGCATCCGCAACATCGCGGATTTCGAACCCGCCGGCTACAAACAGATCGTCGGACTGCCCGTGGTCTGTGCACTGCCCGACTCCACGGCATTGCTCGCCGCGGGCGAGAACGCCGAGGTGCTCGTCCAGCACTCGCCTCGGGACCAGACCGCACGGGCGTTCACGAAGTTCGCCCAGGATCTCGCCGGTCGGTTCGACCAGATCGACGCTGGTGAGAACCCGTGAAACCGGGTCGAGCATCAGCGCGGTACCGGCGTGGGTCCGGGTCGTCTTTGTCGACTCGCACGGTGGCCTCTACAATCGTCCCCCTGTCCCTGAACACGACTCCACGCGCGAGGTTGAAGCCCGATGGCATCAGTATGTGAGGTGTGCGGCAAGCACCCGTCATTCGGCATGAGCATCAGCCATTCGCATCGGCGCACCAAGCGTCGCTGGAACCCGAACATCCAGCGGGTCCGTGCCGTGGTCGGGGGCTCCACCAAGCGCATCAACGTGTGCACCCGGTGTATCAAGGCCGGCAAGATCCAAAAAGCCGTCCGGTAATGCCCCGAGGCTGTCAGCCACGATGTGCGCTCCATCCCACATCGACGTCGGAGAGGGCATGACGGCCACCACAACCAACAGCAAGCTGCGTGAATGGGTCGAGCACTGGGCCGGGATCTTCCAGCCGGACAACATCCACTGGTGCGACGGGTCCGCTGAGGAGTACGACCGCCTCGCCGCGGAGCTCGTCGAGTCCGGCGTCTACACGCGCCTCGACGACGCCAAGCGACCCAACAGCTACCTGGCGCTCTCGGACCCGGCCGATGTGGCCCGGGTCGAGGAACGCACGTTCATCTGCCCACCCGACGAGATCGACGCCGGCGCGACGAACAACTGGATGGCGCCCGACGCGATGCGGGCCGAGATCCTCCCCCACTACACCGGAGCGATGCGAGGCCGCACGATGTTCGTCGTGCCCTTCTCGATGGGGCCGCTCGGCTCGCCGATCGCCCACATCGGGGTGCAGCTCACCGACTCGGCATACGTGGTGACCAACATGCGGATCATGGCCCGCATGGGCCAGGACGCGCTCGACGTGTTGGGCGACGGAGACTGGGTGAAGTGCCTGCACTCGGTCGGCTACCCGCTCACGCTCGATGACGGCACCACCCGCGACGACGTGCGCTGGCCCTGTGACCCCGACAACAAGTACATCTCGCACTTCCCTCAGGACAAAGAGATCTGGTCGTACGGCTCGGGCTACGGCGGCAACGCCCTACTGGGCAAGAAGTGCTTCGCCCTGCGGATCGCCTCGACGATGGCCCGCGACGACGGCTGGATGGCCGAGCACATGCTGATCGTCAAGCTCTCCCGGCCAGGGTCAGAACCCAAATACGTGGCCGCGGCCTTCCCCTCGGCGTGCGGCAAGACGAACATGGCGATGTTGATCCCGACGCTCCCCGGCTGGAAGGCCGAGACGATCGGCGACGACATCGCGTGGATGAAGTTCGGCGACGACGGCCGGCTGTATGCCATCAACCCCGAGTTCGGATTCTTCGGCGTGGCGCCTGGCACGAGCGAGAAGACGAACTACATCGCCATCCGTTCACTCGACGAGAACTGCATCTTCACCAACGTCGCGCTCACCGACGACGGCGACGTGTGGTGGGAAGGGCTCACCGACGAACCTCCGGCGCACCTAATCGACTGGAAGGGCAACGACTGGACGCCAGACGTCGTGGCACCTGCCGCGCACCCCAATGCCCGGTTCACCGCTCCGGCAGGTCAGTGCCCGGTGATCGCCCCCGAATGGGAAGATCCCGCAGGTGTGCCGATCTCGGCAATCCTGTTCGGCGGACGACGGGCCACGAACGTGCCGCTGGTGACCGAGGCGAACGACTGGGCCCACGGCGTGTTCTGCGGCTCGATCATGTCCTCGGAGAAGACCGCAGCGGCCGCAGGCACGGTCGGTGAGGTTCGCTTCGACCCGTTCGCCATGCGTCCGTTCATCGGCTACAACGCCGGTGACTACATGCAGCACTGGCTCGACATCGGACAAACCGGCGACGACGACAAGTTGCCCAAGCTCTATTGGGTGAACTGGTTCCGCAAGGGCACCGATGGTTCGTTCCTGTGGCCGGGATTCGGGGAGAACACCCGCGTACTGGACTGGATCCTGCGTCGCGTCGACGGCCACCCGTCGGCGACCGCGACCCAGACCGCGATCGGCAAGGTGCCTACACCCGAATCGCTGAACGTCGACGGCCTCGACCTCGACACCTCGGTGCTCGAAGAACTCCTCGCCGTCGATGCCGAATCGTGGCGCGCCGAGATCCCGCTGATCAACGAGCACTTCGCCTTCATCGGTTCACAGTTGCCCGACGTGCTCGCGGATCAACTCGATGCCCTCGAGAAGCGCCTCGCCGACTGATCGAGCAGCGTCAGCGGCGGGCCATCCGCAACGACGGCACGATGGCGAGCAACACGAAGAGCAACGCGGTCGCTCCGATCGCCGCGACGGGGTCCACCGAGTCGGGTCCGATCCCGGCTGCTGCGTCGAAGACCACGAGCGCAACGGCCAGGTTCACCACGACGTGTTCGATCCCCACGGTCGCCTGCCGCTGACCGAAGCAGCCGCATGACGCGGCGGTGCCGCGGACGATCAACAGGCGCACCGAGTACACGACGAATCCCAGATACAGCAGGCCCAGGGCCAGCGCGGCCAGGCGGAGCTGCCAGACGACGACCGTCACCCCGACGAGCAACTCGACGGCACCCAGCAATGTCACAGCGGCACGCGATGCGGGAAGGCCCGCGGATCGCACGGCATCGCTCGTCACCTCCGGTTTGGCGAGTTTCGCCACCCCGGCGATTGCCACGACAACTGCAGCGCCGACCACGACTCCCCAGATCACCGACGGGTCACCGAGCCGCCGTCGGGGCCGTGACCGTGGCCGGATCCGCGCCGTCGACGTCGGGGCCGTCGCCTGCATCGTCGAGCAACACCACCGAGCCGATCGCCGTGAGCACCAGCAGCGCGAAGGTCACGATGTGGACGCCGGTGCAGTACAGACAGATCGCGCCCACGTCGAGTTCGCCGTAGATGAGCCAGAACACGCTCACCATGCCGATACCCGACCAGGCCCAGCGCGCCCGTTGCAGCCACACGTTGCTCGATTGCCACGCGCTCGGCAGGTGCAGCGGTAACGCCACGACGAAGTAGAGCACGCCGGCGAGCACAACCGGCACGCCCAGGAACTCCGAGTAGCTACTCGAGGTGACCTTCACGCAGTCGACGACAGAATTGGTCGGGCACGCATAGCTCGGCGACGCCGAGAAGTGTTCGACCGTCAGGTAGATCGAGAGACCGAGTCCGGCGAGGACCAGCGCGGTTGCTGCAACCCCGAAGCGGGTTGCGGTCCGGTTCACGCCTGTGGGAATGCCTTGCACACGTTGGCCGGCTGATTGTCGGTCAAGCCGCAGATCGTCCGGATGAATTCGCCGGTCACCAGATTGACGTTGCCCTCCATCGTGCCCTGGTCGGTGTCCTTCGCCGTCGACGCAGCCAAGGCAGCGGCGATGTCGGTCTGGGACTTGCCGACCAGGGTGGAGACATCGACCGATCCTCCGGACTGCATGTACTTGCCGCCGAAGTCGATGAACGGGAACGATCCACGTCCGAGTTCGGTCAGCAGCTTGGTCTGCTCGTCGGTGGCCTTCTCGAGGTCGACCCAGTTCTGACCGCTTCGCTTGTTGCCCTTCACCTCGATCGGAGTGAACGTGAGATAGTCACTGGTGTAGTTCGAACCCAGGTACGTCAGGGTCGGAACGTCGGATTCGGCGGAGTGGATCACCTGCAGATCATCGAATGTCCCGAACTTCGACAATGCGGCGGTCAACGCCCAACGCTCACCGGCACAGTACGGGCAGAACTCACCGCCCATGTACAGCACTTCCGGCTTGCCGTCGACGTTTCGAGCCGTTCCGCCCGCGATCGGCTGCACGGGATTGCTCGAGCTGCCCGAATTCGCCGCTGCCGCGATCGCCGGCAAGGGTACTGCGGCCAGATCGGTGGGGATCGAGGCGGGGGCGGGCTTGGGTGTGTGATTGGCACTCGCCGTCGAGGTCGAGTCGCCCGTGGACATCTTGGCCAGTACGAGCACCACGACGCCCACCACGACCAGCGCGACGATGCCGATGGACCACTGCATCCGCTGACGCTTCTGCTGCTGCGCCGCTCGGACCTTGGCCGAAGCCTTCGCGTTCTTCGACACGTTCTTGTTTGGGGTAGCCACGCTGCAAAGTTAGCCGGACGACATAAAGCGGCCCTCAACGGGTCGGCGTTCAGATGGTGGTGTCGAATGCGGCGCACACCTCGGCCGGCTGATCGCCGGTCAGGCCACAGATCGTGGTGATGAAGCCACCGGCGACCGCGTTGACGTTTCCTTCGAGCGACGTCGGATCGGTGTCCGAATCGGTCGAGGCGGCAAGGGTTGCGGCGATCTCCTCGGGATCCCGGTCGATCAGATTCGTCACGTCGACCGACCCGCCCGACTGGACCGCCGTGCCACCGAAATCGATGAACGGGAACCCGCCACGACCGAGTCGCTCGAACAGGGCGCGTTCGGCCTCGGTGGCTTCTTCGAGAGGTTCGCGATCTTGGCCCTGCAGTTCGATCGGATTGAACGAGACGAACTCGCTGGAATACGTCGCATCCAGGAACGACAACGTCGGGACGTCGCCTTCGGAGGAATGGATCGTCGTCAGGCCCGAGAATGTGCCGAACTTCGACAAGGCCACGACCATCGCCCAACGTTCACCGGCGCAGTACGGGCAGAATTCGGCACCCACGTAGAGCACCTCGGGCTTGCCGTCAGAGGTGAGGGGTTCTTCGTCGACCGGCCGGACCGGGTTGGAGGTGCCACCTCGTTTCGTCGCCGCCGCGATCGCCGGCAGCGGCACCGACGCGAGGTTCTCCGCGATACCCCGGACGACGGGGCGAGGGGGGACGGGCGTCGCCGTGGTCGGCGCGGCGGTCGAGCCGCCCAGCGAAGTCGACGAATCGGGCGCAGCCGTGGAAGGGGCGGCCGTCGTGGGTTCGGCGACGGGAATCGACCGCGTACACCCGGCGACGAGCAGGGTCACGGCCACGACCAGTGCCGTGCCGATGCCGACGACCGAGTTCTTACGATGGTGACCCACTGCCCCGGCAGCGTACCGGGCGACCGATCTCGACGTGAACCGTCACACGATCTGGATCGCGCGGAGCGCCATACCCATCAGAAAGAGGCTCCCCAGCCCGTACAGCAGATACTTCACGTGTTTGAGCTGGGGTCGGTAGCTGTAGATGACCACAGCGGCGAGCACCGTACCGAATCCGTAGAACGCGTGGAAGTCCCTGGCAGCACGGTCGTCGATCGTCATCAGCCAGACCCCGGCGAGCACCTGGATGACGATCGTGGTCTCCGCGACGAGCACCGACCACCACAGCGCCCGGCTGCGCCACCGCGGCCGGAAGTGCGACAGCAAGGCCCAACACCCCGCCAGTGCGTTGGTCGCGACCACGACCCACGCGAACCACTGGTGGAAGCCCATCATCGCCAGTCAGTCTGTCCCATCCTGTGGGCGCTCCGATCATCGGATCCCGACTTACACGTTCTACATTCATGGGATGCTCTTCCGCCTGTTGCGTACCTATCTGGTCCGCTACCGCTTGCAGATGGCGCTGCTCGTCATCTTCCAGGCGATCCAGGCCGTCGCCACGCTCTTCCTGCCCGACATCACGGCGAACATCATCGACCATGGAATCCTGGGCAACGACAACGGCTACATCTGGACCCACGGCGGTGTCATGCTCGCCGTCACCATCGCGCAGATGATCGCCAACGCGATCGCCATCTACTTCGCAGCCACGGTGGCGATGGCCTTCGGACGCGACCTGCGCGACGCCCAGTTCGAACAGGTGATGTCGTATTCGACCCGTGAGGTCGCCTCGATCGGTCCACCGTCGCTGATCACCCGCACCACCAACGACGTCCAGCAGGTCCAGCAGTTCGTCCTGATGTCGTTCACCCTGTTCGTCGCCGCGCCGATCATGGCCGTCGGAGGTGTGGTGATGGCGCTGCGCCAGGATGTCGGTCTGTCGTGGGTGCTCACCGGGTCGATCCCGCTGCTGATCATCTCGGTGGGGTGGGTGGCGTGGCGAATGATCCCCCAGTTTCGTCGCATGCAGGAGAAGGTCGACCGCATCAATCAGGTCCTGCGGGAACAGATCACCGGCATCCGCGTCGTCCGGGCCTTCGTGCGCGAGCGCGCCGAGCGACGACGTTTCGAGGAGGTCAACGCCGAGTTGACCGACACCGGGATCCGCGCCGGGTATCTGCAGGCGCTGATCTTTCCGTTCGTGACGACCGTCATGAACGGCTCCAGCATCGTCGTTCTCTGGCTCGGCGCATCACGGATCACCGACGGGACGCTGCAGATCGGTTCGCTGATCGCCTTTCTCACCTACCTCATCCAGATCCTCATGGCCGTGATGATGGGCGTGTTCATCGCGATCCTCGCCCCACGCGCCACGGTGTGCGCCGAGCGGATTGCCGAGGTTCTCGAAACACAGACATCGATCACGCCGAGCGCGGCACCGACCGCCCTGGTTGCCGACACCGGCAGGGTCACCTTCGACTCGGTCACCTTCGGCTACCCCGGCGCGGACGAACCCGTCCTGCACGACATCTCCCTCACCGTCGAGCGCGGCACCACGTGCGCGATCATCGGATCGACCGGCTCGGGCAAGACCACGCTGATGCATCTGATTCCCAGGCTTCTGGACGTGACCGGCGGAACCCTCAGCGTTGACGGCACCGATATCCGTGACATCGAAGCCGAAGTGCTGTGGCAACGCATCGGTCTGGTCCCCCAGCGCCCGTATCTGTTCTCGGGCACCGTCGCGTCGAACCTGCGTTTCTCCAAGCCCGACGCCACCGACGAGGAACTCTGGGAGGCCCTCCAGGTCGCCCAGGGCGCCGAGTTCGTCGCCGCGATGGCCGGAGGACTCGCCGCCGAGATCACCCAGGGAGGCACCAATGTCTCCGGAGGTCAGCGTCAACGTCTCGCGATCGCCCGCGCGCTGATCCGTCGTCCCTCCGTCCTGTTGTTCGACGACTCGTTCTCGGCGCTCGACCTGGCGACCGAGGCACGACTGCGAGCTGCGTTGGCACCCCGCACGACCGACACGACCGTGTTCGTCGTCGGCCAGCGGATCTCGTCGATCCGTGACGCCGAACAGATCCTTGTGCTCGAAGACGGTCGCGCGGTGGGCCTGGGCACCCACGACGAACTGCTCGAGGGCTGCGCCACCTACCGCGAGATCGTCGACTCCCAGTTGCGCTCGGAGGACGCAGCATGAGCGACGAGTCCAAGAACACCCACTCGGCGGCCACCAACGCCCGGCACTTCGCCGGCGGGCGTTTCGCCGGCGGTATGCCCGCGGAGAAGTCCGACGACTTCACGGGCACACTGAAGCGTCTGGGGTCGCTCGTTGCACCCGACCGGCCAGCCGTCGTCGGCGTGATGATCACCGCCACCCTCGGCGTCGCCGCGGCCTCCATCCTGCCCATGGTGCTCGGCGACGCGACCGACACGATCGTGCAGGGCGCCTTCGCGCCCGAGGGCATCGACCGCGGACGGTTCGTCGGCCAGCTCGTGTATGCCACTGTGTTGTTGGTGGTGTCGGCCGGGTTCAACTGGTGGCAGTCCTACCTGCTCGCCGATGTGGTGCAGCACGCCATGCAACGCCTGCGCAACCAGGTCGAGGACAAGCTCGCCAACGTGCCGTTGTCGTACATCGACTCCACCCCCACCGGCGACCTGCTGAGTCGGGTCACCAACGACATCGACAACCTCGGCACGAGTCTCCAGCAGTCGGTGTCCCAGGTGATGACCTCGTCGATGACCATCGTCGGCGTGGTCATCGCGATGCTCTGGATCGACTGGGTGCTGGGACTCGTCGCGCTCGTCACGATTCCCATCGCGATCCTGCTCGTCCGGTTCATCACGGGCCGCTCCAAGAAGCGGTTCGTCGCACTCTGGCGCCACACCGGTGACCTGAACGCGCAGACCGAAGAAGCGTTCTCCGGACACTCGCTGGTCAAGGTCTACGGGCAGAGCGCGGCGACCCGGGCAAGCTTCGCGGAAACGAACGAAGAGCTGTACCAGGCCGGGTTCAAAGCCCAGTTCATGGCCGGACTGATCCAGCCGGTGATGATGTTCCTCGGTAACCTCAACTTCGTGGTCATCGCGGTACTGGGTGGGCTGCGGGTCGCGTCGGGGCAGATGACGATCGGCAACATCCAGGCGTTCATCCAGTACTCCCGGCGCTTCACCCAACCCCTGGCCCAGATCGCTTCGATGGCGAACGTGTTGCAGTCCGGGGTGGCTTCTGCGGAGCGGGTCTTCGCGCTGCTCGACGTCGACGAGCAGTCGCCCGACCCCGCAGACCCGGTGCTGGTCGCCAACCCGTCGGGGCGGGTCGAGTTCGACCGGGTCGGATTCTCGTACTCGCCCGACAAGCCGCTCATCGACGATCTCTCACTCGTCGCAGAGGCCGGCGAGACCGTGGCGATCGTCGGACCGACCGGTGCGGGCAAGACCACCCTGGTGAACCTGTTGATGCGTTTCTACGACATCGACGAAGGCCGGATCCTGCTGGACGGGGTCGACATCGCCTCGATGACCCGCGACAACCTGCGGGCCAACATGGGCATGGTCCTCCAGGACACCTGGCTGTTCGGCGGCACCATCCGCGAGAACATCGCGTACGGCAACCTGGACGCCACCGACGCCGAGATCGTCACGGCGGCGACGGCCTGCTACGTGGACCGTTTCGTCCACTCGCTCCCAGCGGGCTATGACACGGTGCTCGACGACGACACCGGGGCGGTGTCCGCGGGAGAGAAGCAACTCATCACGATCGCGAGGGCCTTCCTCGCCCGTCCGACGATCCTGATTCTCGATGAGGCAACCAGCTCGGTCGACACCCGCACCGAGGTGCTGATCCAGGAGGCGATGGCGGCGTTGCGACAGAACCGCACGAGCTTCATCATCGCCCACCGGCTCTCGACGATCCGCGACGCCGACACCATCCTCGTGATGGAAAGCGGCCACATCGTCGAACAGGGCAACCACGACGAACTTCTCGAAGCCCAGGGCGCCTACGCCAAGCTGTATGCCGCCCAGTTCGCCGGCGTGGAGACCTGAGCCATCAGCCAGTGAACCGCGGATGCGCCGAGACCGGCGTTGCCACCGGCGCCGTGGAACCCGTGGTGTGCCCGGGTCGGGTCGTCGTCGGTGGCGTCTTCGTCGGGGTGGTCGGCGGTGCCGTCACCCACCGGATTCCGAGCGCGCCGGGCGGCAGTGGCTCGACCGGGACGGTGTCCAGCGCGGCGTCGACACAGTCGGCCGGT
Organism: Acidimicrobiales bacterium; assembly: GCA_035703405.1. Lineage (GTDB taxonomy): Bacteria > Actinomycetota > Acidimicrobiia > Acidimicrobiales > Iamiaceae > JAFDWI01. The sequence goes on from DASSYG010000260.1 coordinate 13,042, forward strand.
CCGTTGATCGGATTGCAGCGAGCGGTCACGCCGCCGGGGATCTCCACCGAATAGGTCGAGTCCAGCAGCGCCGCGGACCCCTCACCGGGGAAATCGGTCGACACCCACTGGGCCCCGCTGGTCAGAGCCGCGTCGCGGGTCGACGTGTCGTTCGCGCGGGCCTCGATGGTGTCCGCATCAGACCGCGTGCGCACCACGTAGCCCTGCCGCACCAGATCCTGGATCTGGGTCAGGTTCTCGCCCGTGGGCGTGTTCATCTTGATGAATGCCGCGTCGGGGTCTCCCGGTGAGGCGTTCGTGAACAGATCCGCGCCCCGCAGTCCGGGGAATGCCTGGAGGTAGTCGGCCTGTTTGCCGTCGTTGTCCATCAGGAACAGCACCTTGCCCCGTGAGGCACCGAGTGTCGGCCAGTTCCCGGCCAGGACGCCCTCGTTGACCGTTGCGTGGGTGCCACGGACGTCGTCAGGGCGCACGATCGAATCCGCCCCGAACACCGAGTTGATCTCGTCGTCGATGCTCGCGATGTTCGCGCTCGTCCACGGCACCGGGGTCACCGCCGGCGGGGATGGCACGACCGGGACCTTGTCGTCCTTGAGTTCGAGCAGGATCGCGATCGGTGCATGGTCGGGGTGCGCGTCCGACCACGTCTTCACGGCTCCCAGGCAGGCCACGAACGTCAGACAGTTCGACCGGTAGTCGACATCCTGGGCGTGGAGCACCTTGATGCCCGGGGCGTCCATCGCCGCCTTCTCCGACGCGGGGAGCGGTCCTTCACTGGCGAACGACCGGATCAGCGGATCCGAGTACAGGCCACCGTCGGGGTCGGCGAAGATGTCCAGTTCGATCTGACGGACCCGCTGGGAGGAGAACTGGACGCCCAGTGCTGGGTGTTCGTAGTCGAGTCCGACATTGAATTCGGGCGCCACGCCTTCCCTGACCTCGTATTCGGCCTGGGTGGCGCGCAGGTGGTAGCTGTTGTGCGATCCGACGACCTGGATCTGGTTCAGTTTGACGTTGTCGTCGACGCCTGAGGTCGCCGCGCCTGCGGTCGTCATCAGTCCTGCCACGATGATCGTGCACACCGCGGCGATCGAGGTCACTTTCCGCATGGCAAATCCCCCGTTGTCGCGGGTCCCCATAGGACCCGACCGCCGGCGATCCTACCGCGTGGGACCGGTGCCGACCGTTCAGTCGATCCGCCGGGCCGACCGCTCAACGCGCCGAGATGATCCCGTCGAGCGTGTCACCCGTCGCCGGACCGATGAACCATTCCCAGCCCATGGCCGCTTCGAACGCGTCGTCGTCCATGGCGAGCATGAAATGGTCCGGCGCCATCTGGGACGGGTGACATTCCATCGACGCCCGCTTGGTCGCCGTGACCGAACGGGCATCGACCACGTGGGTGATGATCGACTCGGGCGATCCCATGTCGTCGGGCAGCGAATCGGGCACGCCGTCAGCCGACACGCCGTCGGGAAGGGGCTGGTCGGCGTCGAGTCGCAGGTCGATCATCCGCTGTAGGTGGTCGCGGTTCATCGTGCCCTGGAACACCGCATCGACTCCCGCGAGTTCCGCGGCTCGCATGCCGACCCGGTGCACCTGGATGTGGTCCGGGTGCCCGTAGCCCCCGTGGTCGTCGTACACCGTGAACGCGTCGGGCTGCTCGTCTTGCAGGATCGTCGCGAGTCGCCGGGCGGCAGCCTCGACGTCGGCCTGCCAGAAACACCAGGGCGCGTCGTTGCTCGGCTCCCCCATCATCCCTGAATCGATGTATCCCAACATCTCGACCCGGGCAACACCGAGTACCTCGGCCGATGCCCACAACTCAGCAGTTCGGCGTAATCCGAGCTGTTCTCCCTCGTCGAGCACGCCGGGCATGATCTCCCCCAGCTCACCCCGGGTCGCGGTGACCAGCACGACCCGGTGACCGGCCTCGGCCGCACGGGCCATCAACCCGGCGGTGCCGATCGATTCGTCGTCGGGGTGCGCGTGGAAGCAGACGAGGGTGCTCATGGCGACGTCACGGGCATCTCAGGCGACCGCACCTGAGGCGCGCAGCGTCTCGATCCGCTCGGCGGCGAACCCGAACTCGGCGAGGATGTCGCCGGTGTGTTCGCCCGCGTGGGGTGGCGGTGAGTCGATGCTGCCGGGCGTACGGGAAAAACGTGGCGCCGGTGCCGCTTGGGGGACGCCGTACTCGGTGACGAAGGTGCCACGGGCGACGTTGTGGGGATGGATCGGAGCCTCGCTCATGGTGAGCACCGGCGCGAAACACGCGTCAGTACCTTCCAACAGCTCGCACCATTCGTCGCGGGTCCGAGTCTTGAAGATCTCGGTGAACCGCTCTTTCAGCTCGGGCCAGCGGGATTTGTCGAAGTGCGGATACTCGGCCTGGTCGAGGCCGACCTTGTCGAGCAGCAGGGCATAGAACTGCGGTTCGACCGGCCCGACGGAGACGTACTTTCCATCCGCGGTCTCGTACGCGTCGTACCAGTGCGCGCCCGAGTCGAGCATATTGGTGCCGTGTTCTTCACTCCAGATTCCCATCGCGGTCATCCCGTGGAAGATCGACATCATCACCGACACACCGTCGACCATCGCAGCGTCGATGACCTGGCCCTTGCCCGACGTCTGCCGCTCGACGAGTGCGGCGGCGATACCAAGTGCGAGCACCATGCCCCCGCCACCGAAGTCGGCGACCAGGTTCAGCGGCGGCACCGGCGGTTCGCCCGCTCGGCCGATCGCGGCAAGTGCGCCGGTGAGCGACAGGTAGTTGATGTCGTGACCGGCCACTTCCGCCATCGGGCCGTCCTGACCCCAGCCGGTCATCCGCCCGTAGATCAGCCTGGGGTTCCGCTCCAGGCACACCTCGGGACCGAGACCGAGTCGCTCCATCACACCGGGCCTGAAGCCTTCGATCAACGCATCGGACTTCTCGATGAGGTCCAACGCGGCGGCGACACCTTCGGGGTCCTTCAGATTCACGCCGATCGAGCGGCGCCCACGATTCAACACGTCGAGCGAGGGCGCTCCGGGATCGATGGCGACGACCTTGTCGGCGCGGTC
>DASSYG010000277.1:0-5583 GCA_035703405.1 Acidimicrobiales bacterium
AGAGCCGCGTGTGCATTGTGGTAGTACTCGGTCTCGATGGCTCGGTCGCCCCGGACGGGTCAGGTGAACCCGGAGGGAACGATGAACGAGTCATCCGACATCACACGGTGTGACACATTGCGGGAAGGCACGGGCGGGCCAACGGTATCCGTCGGGTCGACAGTGCGCCGTCGATGGACGATTGGGTTCGCCGTGCTGCTGTCATTGGTGCTCCTCGGAACTGCGTGCGGATCGACCACCACCGATGGCACTCGGGCGACCGCGCAGGAGACTTCGAATGCGCCCTCGAGCGACGGACCGACGACGACCACGCCGAGACGCGGGACCCCTGCCCCGGCTTCGATCTCGAAGGACCTTGCTTCGGTACCGCTACCGGCGATCGTCGCCGCCACCACGGCTGGCACTTCGGTCAATCCCCTGAAGCCGATTTCTGACGGCACCCTCAGGACGAAGGACGGCAAGCCAGAAGTGCTCTACATCGGTGGCGAGTTCTGCCCGTACTGCGCCGGTGAGCGTTGGCCGCTTACCGTGGCGTTGTCGAAGTTCGGGACGTTCTCGGACCTCCACCTGATCCACTCTGCCGAATCGAACGTGCCCACGCTCACCTACGTCGGTTCCACCTACACCAGTCCCTACGTCACCTTCACCCCCGTCGAGATGAAGGGGAACGAGCCCAGTGGCAATGGCTGGGCCGACCTGCAGACTGCCACCGACGAACAGAGAAAGCTACTGAACGGACGTGGCCAAGGATCGTTTCCGTTCATCGACTTCGGCGGCATGGCTGTGCAATCCGGAGGGTCGGTCGACATGTCGACGTTGATCGGCAAGAGCCAGGCCGACATCGCCTCGACACTCGCCGCGTCGACGACGAAGGACACCGACCAGGCGACGATTCAGGGCAACGTCAACCTGGTGGCCGGACAATTTATCCGGATGATCTGCGAGTTGACGGGCGACCAGCCGGCGGACGTGTGCTCGGCTTTTCCGGCACCGACACCGGCTCCGGCCTGAACGTCCCCTGCGCACGCTGCCCGATGCGCGCTGCCCGCCGGGCGTCGGCAAAGTCTCCCGAGCCCCGATCCTGGATCGCGTCTTTGCACACTCGACCCCGGTCAAGAGGGGTGAACCGTGCAATGACGGAGTGACACCGAAGGTCGTCACCCGTGCGGAGCTGTTCGCCGGAAACAGTGCGACCGATCTGGTGACTCGGCTGCTGGCCCCCATGAAGGAGCACGGAGTCGATCGGGCTGTCGCCGAACGGGCAGGGCGGGTCGTACGCGAAACCGGCATACGGATGCCGGACGCACTCATCGCCGCCACCGCGCTGGAACATCACCTCACGGTGGCAACGCGAAACAGGAAGCACTTCAAGAACGTGCGCGGCCTTCGGATTCGCAGCCTCTGAGCCCGTCCTGCCCGGGTCACGGCACCGAACCACGGGGGACGATCCAGCGCGTCCCTTGCCCGGCCTCCTCGGCGATCACGTCGAAATCGCTTTCGTAGTGCCCCAGGGCGACGTGCTCACGTTCGGTCACGGCCGCGATGGGCAGGTCGGGAACGCCGACGGCCCGCATCCGACTGCAGCGTCTGGCGCTCAGCCCTGTTCGGCGACCCAGGCGGCGACCCGGCGGGCGCTCTCGGCTTCGGACAGGTCCTCGACGCGGCACAGCACCGACCAGCGCACTCCGAATGGGTCACGGATGCTCGCGAACCGGTCGCCGGACACGAACGTCGAGAGCGGCTCGCGCACGGTGGCGCCCGCCGCGGTGGCCCGGGCGACCAGCGCGTCGGCGTCGGCGCAGTACAGGCCGATCGAATAGCAGTCGTCATCGCCCTCGGGCGGGCCCACCAGCCCATATTCCGGGTTCGGCTCACCGAGCTGCAACTGGCCGTTGCCGAAGTCGAGCACTGCGTGGGCGACGACGCCTCCCATATCAGTCACATCGACCACGCGGGCTCCGAAGACGTCCCGGTAGAAATCGATGGCGCCCTTGGCGTCGGCGATGGCGAGAAAGGGGGTGAGGCTGGTCGACCCGTGGGGCACTCCAGCAGTGGTGTGTGCGCCGGTGACGCCGCGGGTCGATTCGCTCGTGAATGTGGTCGTGTCGTTCATGGATTCGACGGTACGGCGGGCCGGTGGGATGTCGCTTGAAGATTCACGACAGACTGCCCCTCCCGGCTGCCCCTCCCGGGCGGTGCGGCGATCGAAGGTCGACACGTAGGCTTCAGGGGATGTCGGACCCGTCGGCATCCGATCCCGACGTCGTGCACCGTCGGGGCGTGCTCTTCCCAGCTCGTCTTCCGACGTTCACGCGGGTCGAACCGCCCGCGCGGGTAGCTGAGTTGGTGCGCTGGTTCTGGATCCCAGAGTGGAATCTGCCCGCGGGCCGGACCTCACGGCAGCACGTCATCTCCTTCCCCGCGCTGAACCTGGTGGTCGAAGGGGGCTCGGTCGATCTGTTCGGACCGACCACGCGCGCCGGCCACCGGGATCTGACAGGTGCCGGGTGGGCGGTCGGCGCGCTGCTGCGACCCGCCGCGGTGCCCTCGTTCACCGACGATCCCGGTGCCTTGCGGGACGCCTCGGTTGCAGTCGATGCCCCTGAGCTGTGCGAAGCGGTGACGCGGGTGATGCAGGGCCACGGAAATGAGGATCGCGGTGTGAGCGACGTCGACTGTGCCGGCAGCGGCGACGGCGAAGGCTGGGACCGTGACGAGCGCCATGGTCGCGCGGTCAATACGTTCAGCGACTGGTTCATCGATCGGGTGCCGCAGCCGGACGAGGAGGCCCGACTCGCGAACGCGTTGGCCGAGCTGATCGACGCCGACCCGAACGTCCTGCAGGTCGGCGACATGGCAGCACAGCTGGGCGTGTCGACGCGTAGCGCGCAGCGCCTCTGCCGGCGCTACGTGGGCCTGCCCCCGGCGGCGATGATCCGGCGTCGCCGACTCCAGGAAGCCGCCGAGACCTTACGGGCCGACCCGGGTGTCGATCTCGCCGACCTGGCGGCCGATATCGGCTACGCCGACCACGCGCACCTCACCCGCGACTTCCGCAGCGTGCTCGGCTTCACCCCATCCGCCTACCGCGGCAGGCAGTCCGGTTGATCGTCGTCCCACCACGCCGCCCAGGTCGACCGAGCGCCTGAACGTCTGGAGATGCTCTACTTACCGCGCACGTTTTCGCCCGTGGTTGATCGGGGGAGCCGGAGATCGGTGATGTTGTCCGGACGGGTCAGGCCCGGCCTACAGCGAGCAGGTGGCCACTCGCCGCGATGAGGGCGGGATCCTGCTCCGCGAGCCGCGCGGCGCGCACCGCGGAGTCGAGGAGTTCGTCGAGACGGTCCATACCCAACATGCGCAGCGCCGGGCCGGCCGGCCCTTCGATGCCGAACACGGCGACATCGGAAAGTCCCGCCTCTTGCAGTTCCGCCGCCAATGCTTCGGGTCGGTGGAGATAGGCGGTCGTGAATCCGACGACCCCGCCCTGGAATCGACCCGTCTCGTGCAGGTCTTCGAGGAACGACTCCACCTCCGCGGTGAGGCGTCCGTCGACACCAAGGTCGATCAGGCACGCGTGTCGACTGATCCCCGCAGCGAGTACCGGCGCCCGAGGCCGCGCGACCCGCCGAGCTTCCGCCAGGGCTCGTTGTCGATCGGACGCCTCGACGAGGTGGTAAAGGGGCCCGAGTAGCAGCACTGCATCCTGGGAGTCGTCGGCTTCGGCGAGCCATCGAGCGTCGCCGACCGCTGCCGAGACTCCGGGCTTCGCTGCGGCGAGCTCTACGTGCTCATCGACCGGGTCGACGACGTGCACGGCATATCCGAGCTCTGCCAGCCACTCGGCGTGGATGCCGGTGGCGCCTCCAACGTCCAATACGGCCGCGGGTGGAGAGGGAAGGAACCGAGACAGCAACTCCCGGGTACGGACCCGTTCCAGGACGCCATGTGCCTCGACGCGCAGACGAGCGTCTTCTCGGCGAGCGGCGTAGTAGTCGCGGATCTCCTCGTCCATCGCACGACCGTACCGACGTCGACGGCGCCGACTCGCTCGAATTTCGTTCGTCGACACCATTTCCGAACTTCGGGACGTTCTGTGCAGTGAGCGCATATCTTCTCCCGAAGTTGGGGGGACTCGGCGGGACTCTGGGCAGGTGCCGGGCGGGGGAGGCCGGTCCGGGCGAGGCCGACGAGAGGCGGGGGACAGTGGCCGGTCAGGATGCGGATCTGGCTCGGGCGGCTTGGCGGATGAGGTGGTCGCGCTCGGCGACGTCGGTGGCCAGACGGGCGGCCTCGGCATAGGCCGAAGCCGCGGCCGATGAGTCGCCGCCGAGCTCGAGAAGATAGCCACGGGTCGCGTGCCAGCGGTGACGGTCACCCATCCCCTCACGGAGCGGTTCGATCGATCGCAGCCCGGCAAGAGCTCCGTCGACGTGACCGAGTGCGACGGCCCGACCGAGAAGTGCCGCGGGATCGCGGCCGGGTGGATCGTCGGTCAGCGCCACAAGATCGTCGTACCAGCTCAGGATCTGGAGCCAATCGGTCTCATCAGCACTGGGCGCGTCATCGTGGAGTGCCGCGATCCCCGCCTCGATCTGGAACCGCCCCGGTGGTCGATCGTCGGTCTGCTCGGCGAGGGCGGACTGCAACACCCGGACGCCGTCGGCGATCTCGGCACGGTTCCAAAGGTGGCGGTCCTGACGATCGAGGGTGACGATCCGTCCCTCGGCGTCGAGACGGGCCGGCAGCCGGGCGTGATTCAACAGCATCATCGCGAGCAGCCCGCGGGCCTCGGGCTCATCGGTGGCCAGCGTGAGTTGCCGGGCCAGCCGAATCGCCTCGACGGTCAGATCGACCCGCCCACGGTGCCCGATCACGTAGATCAACTCCAGCACGCGCAGCACCACGGCGAGGTCGCCGGGTTGATCGAGTCGTCGACCTCGAATCGCCCGCTTGGCCCGACTGATCCGCTGGGCCATCGTTGTCTCCGGCAGGGCGAACGCATCGGCGATCTCCCGCGTGGTCAACCCACCGACCGCACGCAGGGTCAGGGCCACCTGTGACGCCGGAGCAAGTGCAGGTGAACAACAACAGAACAACAAGAACAGGGTGTCGTCGCCGGATTCGGTGGGGCCCGGCGGGGGCTGCGCGGCCACGACGTCCTCACGGCGGGTACGCGCGCCGGCGGTGCGGCGGGCGTCGATGAGGCGTCGGGTCGCGACGGTCGTCAACCAGGCCTCGGGGTTGCGCGGTGGCTGTGTCGGCCAGACCCGGAGCGCCTCGATCAACGCCTCCTGGAGGGCGTCCTCCGCGGCGGCGAACTCCTCGCCACGGCGGACCAGCCCGGTGAGCACCCGCGGGATGAGCGCCCGGAGTCGGGACTCATCCCACGGGTGTTCCGGCCGAGCCAACGGCTCCGGTCCGGATCGATCACTCGATCCGACCGGTGGACCCGATGGGTTCGGGCCGACCGAGTGCGACGGCGGCCCTGAAGTGGTCGAACGGACCGGGTGGTCGCTCACGGGCCGGTCAGCCTCTCGACGTGCCGCCGTCCATGATCTGGCGGACGTCGATCCATTCGTG
>DASSYG010000322.1:0-10749 GCA_035703405.1 Acidimicrobiales bacterium
TCGAGAAGTCTCAGAAATCTTTCCAAAGCTCTCTGGCCGCCACACGCTCCCATGGGAGTCACAAGCGACAATTCATCGTGGCTCCGAAGCTCGACCGATCCGAAGCGAAGTGGCCGTTGCAACGAGCCACCGCGCGCTCGCCCAGGGAACCATCTTCTCGTCAGCCTCCGATCGTGACCGACAAGCGGGGGTCATCCGCACCTCGTAGGTAGAACTGCACGCGGGCACCCGGCCGGTACTCGCGCGTTTCTGCGCGCGACTATCCGCGTGGGTGTCACCCCCGCTCGGTAGCGTGCCTGCATGGGCCGACCCCGAATGTCAGAAGAACCGCGGATCGCTACCGCTGTCCGTCTCCCTGAATCACTCCATCGACGGCTGCATCATGCGGCTGGTGATCGGGCAATTTCCGCGAACCTTCTCGTTACGAAGGCGATCGACGAGTACCTCGATCGTCTGCCAAGCGTGGACATGGTCCTTGCTCCCGAACGAACTCGATCTGCAGGCACGACGTGAGCGTCACGCCATTGTCGAGGTCACAGAACAGTCGAGGGCGAGGTGCGACGTCGACGTCGAACTTCGGTTCTGGTCGTCGCGAGAGCCACAACGCGTCGGCGTTCTACGAGCGCTTCGTGGCACCGGAAGTTTCGACCGACGATTCGATCAATCCGATTGTCGAGGCGGATGTCATCTACCAGTCCGACGCTCGGGCAATGGACAAGGTCCCATCCAATTCGGTCGCGCTCGTCGTGACATCTCCGCCGTACTTCGCCGGAAAGCAGTACGAGGAGGACTTGGGCGTCGACGGCGTTCCGGCCGACTACTTCGAGTACCTCGACCTGCTCCAGGGGGTTTTCGCGGAATGTAAACGGGTATTGGAGCCTGGCGGCCGTATCGCAGTGAACGTCGCAAACCTCGGGCGCCGCCCGTATCGCTCACTTTCGAGTGACGTCACCGAGATCCTCCAAGACCTTGGTCTGCTATTGCGGGGCGAGGTCATCTGGTGGAAAGGGCGTGCGGCGGGTGGTTCCTGCGCCTGGGGCACGTTCCAGCGGCCGTCGAACCCGGTACTGCGCGATGTGACCGAGCGCGTGGTCATCGCGAGCAAAGGCCGATTCGATCGTGCGCTCACTCCGACGCAGCGATTCGATCGCGGACTTCCGTCGACCGCGACGATCTCACGAGACGAATTCATGGAAGCCACCACCGACCTCTGGGAGATGTCACCCGAAAGCGCAACTCGTGTCGGACATCCTGCGCCCTTCCCCGTCGAACTTCCTCAACGGCTCATCGAGTTGTTCACTTACGAGGACGATGTCGTGCTCGACCCCTTCATGGGTTCGGGAACCACCGCTGTGGCAGCCGTTCGGTCGGAGCGGCGCTTCGTCGGCTACGACATGGATCCCAACTACGTCGCGCTTGCGGGTGAGCGCATCGACGACGAGCGCCGCCGACTGGAAGCGGCACGGGGCAATATTGGATCGGTCTTCCGCGTCGAGCTTCCAGCGGTCGCGCCAACTGACGAAACAGTCGACTTCCAGGCCAGAGCGGTCCGGGAAGGCCGCCAGGCCCGGGATCTCGCTGAAGTGCTCCTCCGTGCATGTGGATTCGAGAACATCCGATCCCAGGTGAAACCAAGGGCCTTGGGTATCGTCCTGAACTTCGTCGCGACCGACCAAGTCGGCGGAGATTGGGCCTTCGACGTTTCGGGTGCATTCACCTCGAACCGAGCGGGACTTCGCCGCACCGACACCCTGTGGAAATCGCTCGGCAAGGCCGCTGTCTTTCATGAGAGCCAGATCAAGAACGGCGATGACCGCGTCCCTCTGGTTCTGTTGACCACCGATGCACCAGCGAAGGGAACGTCAGGGCACCAAGCACTACGGGTGGTGCGTGGTCACGATCGTCCGGTGTTCGACCTCGTCGAACTGATGAACGAAGACGATCAGACGAGACTCCGGGCCTACGCGGTTCATGGCCGACGCGCGGTTCCTGACTGACGTCTCGGCCGTGGATCTGGATCGAGCCACTCGGGCGATCGCAGACGACGGAACCGTGAGCCGAGGATCCACCATCTGCCAACGCTCGGTCCGCCAATGACAACCGCATCGAAGCGCTGCGCCGGCGACAGTCCTCAAGCACCCCCGAAGGCGAAGATGGCGAGCGCCGTGCACGGACCCGCCGCATACGTAGCCGGGCCATTGCATTAGGTACAGCTGCAGATCATGCCCGGGATACGAACTGAGATCACTGAAATTGTGACCGGCCTCGGTATGTGCGGCCTGGACGACCTCGGAGTCGCGCTGTCCACGGTGCCGCCCGTCATGAGAAATGTCGGCGGAGAAGACTGGCAGCGACTACGAACCGCGTTCGACGCCGGCGACTACGCAGCGGACTTCAATGCTGCGTGGGAGAACGGCCGCTCATTCCTGAAGTCTGCGGGCGGACTCCGTCACCGCACTCCCACCATCATCGAATGGAAGGGTCCCCAACGGCAACCTGGCTATGACACGCTGCCTGCGGACTTGCGCATCGATCACGTGTACCTCGTGAGCTGCAAATATCAGTCGAGGATCCTGACAAACAGTTCACCGGCGAATCTCTTTCGCCGGCGGCTCGCCGATCGGACTTCTGGCATGGAAGGCGCGTCCTGGTATGTGACCTGCGCTCCTGCCGAGTTCCAACATCTGTACTCCTGCGTTCGACGGTATGTCGGCCGCGCGCTCCTCCCCCGGAGTCACGAACACTTGACGACCGCTGAGATCCGCAGAATCAGGGAAGCATGCGGCGGTTCGTGGCCTACAGTGCTCCGTCCGCATTGGCAGGAGTTCTCACTCGCGGTTGCGACGGCCTCAGCTAGTGCCTGGAAACAAGAGCTGACGAGCGCCGCGCGGCAAGAGGAGATGTTGTGGCGCCTGCTCCGTCTCGGGCCAGCACCCTATTTCGTACTCGGGTCATCCACGTCCGGGCCGATGCGCCTCAGAATCGAAACTCCGTGGGACTGGAAACAACACTTCGTACTCGCGGAGTTCGACATCACGGCGACTTCCGCGGGCCAGCCCCGGGTCGACTGGAAAGCCAGCGTTGTCAAGAGAGACGGCGGCGAACAGCGCGACGTGGCCGGCCACGTAGAGATCCGATGGGCTCACGGTCGCTTTTCGTCTGTCGAGGCGAAGGTCTACCTGGACACTCCCCACGCCTCCGTGCCCGGCTACTCGCCGTTGGACTGACCCGACCGGCCGGTCGCTGGTCAGGCGGCGACGAGTTTGTCCCAGGCCCGGTCCAGGCCCATGCCGAAACGTTCGATCGGCTGGGCGCCGGGGATCGCGTACTTGCCTTCGATCAGGAAGAACGGCACGCCGGTGATTCCCAAGTCCTGCGCCCGGGTTTCGTCGGCCCGGACCGCATCCGCGTACGCATCGCCCTCCAGGAGCGTGACCACCTCGCCCGTGGCGAGCCCGATGCCGGTGGCCACCTCGGTCAGCCGGGCACGGTCCGACACCGCCATCCCGTCACGGAAGTAGCCGTCCATCAGCGCGGCAAGCAGGTCGTGTTGGGCGCCGCGTTCGGCCGCGAACTGCAACAGCCGGTGCGCGTCGAAGGTGTTGCCCGGACGGGCCCGGTCGAAGTGGAACTCCAGCCCGTCGAGGGTCGCGACCTCTTCGAGATGGTCGTTGGTCCGCTGTGCTTCGGCCACGCTCATGCCGTATTTGCGGGCGAGTTGCTCGGCCATCGTCCCGCGGCGCAGCTCGGGCGCGTTCGGGTCCAATTCGAAGCTGCGGAACACCACGTCGACCTCCTCGGCGTGGGCGAAGTCCTCCAGCGCACGAGAGAACCGCACCTTGCCGATGGCACACCACGGACAGATCACATCGGACCAGATCTCGACCAACATCGCACACACCTTTCGTCGTTCGGCCATCCTGCCAACCGCAGTCGCCCCTCCCCCATTCCCGAAGGGGGGCGCTACCTTGGGGCAACATGCCGGACGTGCACGACACCGCCGGGGAACGACTCCGGTCGGACCGACAGCGCTACACCGAAGGACGACGTGCGATCGTCACCGCACTCGCCGCTGCCGACGGGCCCCTGCGCGTCGACGAACTCATCGAGGCGTGCGCCGGGCTCGCGCAGAGCTCGGCCTACCGCAACCTGGCGGTGCTGGAGCGCACCGGGGTGATCCGGCGGGTCGTCGCGCTGGACGAGTTCGCCCGCTACGAGCTGGCCGAGGATCTCACCGAACACCACCATCATCTGGTGTGCGAGGTGTGCGGACGGATCGAAGACTTCACGATCCCCGAACCCCTCGAAGCCGACCTCGAGCACTGCCTCGACTCGGTCGCCGCAGAATTCGGCTTCGACGGGTTGAGCCACCAGTTGGACCTGGTGGGCACCTGCGCCCGTTGCCGCGTCTGACGGCGCAGCCGATCAGGTCAGCACAGGACAGGACAGGACAGGTCAGGTCAGGTCAGTTCGGCGATCACCCGGTCGATGACCGCAGCGTCGACGGTTTCGTCGAACTTGCGGGCGAACAGGTCGTCGCTCGCCGCCAGTTCGTCGAAATCCGCGCGGCGCCAGATCCTGGGCAACTCGGTGCGGTCGGTCCAGTCGATGAGACGCAGGTCGTCGCTCACGATCCGGTCCGCGTGGGGCGAGTTCATCAGGATCGTGTGGAAGAACGTCTCGTCCGACATGTCGGTGGTGCGGAAGAACCGCACCCAGGCCGGGTTGCGGCGCACGAAGTCGTGGACCCATTCGACCAGGTCGCGTGGCAGGGTCCAGTAGCCCGACCCGCCGTAGGGGGCGACGTCGAACGGGAACCCCGGCGGGATCAGCCCGGCGAAGCGGCGCCGGCCGATCGAGACGTTGCGGTTGTGCGTGTGGATGAACAGGGACGAGAACCGGTTCAGCCCGCCACCCGACCAACGTTCATCGGGCAGCGGAAAATGCTCCATGAAACCCCTGCCGTCCGCGTCGGCGAGCCGGCGTCGGATCGTCGCGTTCGGTTTGATCGGCAGATCCTGACCGGTGATCACCGACAGATGATCGAACGCGATGCCCGAGGCGAGCAGGTGGTCGATCCCGCGCAGGGTGGAGCGGACGTGGCCGAAGCTGCGATACGGGCTGGAGTGGCGAGCCAGGAAATGCACGTTGCGTCGTCCGGCGAGCGGCTGGTACATCGCGGCGAACGTGGCCTGGTCGGTGCGCCGATCCACCGAGACGACGAACGACGTGGTCGGCTCGTCCAACAGGTCGACCAAGCGCACCAACTGGGCAGGCAACCGGTAGGCCGAGATCACATAGGCGAGAGGTGCGTCGCCGTTCACGACGCCTCCTTCGCGTCGGCGTCGGCCTGGTAGAGCCGACAATCACCGGCCCTGGTGACGAGCGTGAACTGCGACGCGACCACCTCGGCCGCTTCGTCGGATCCGGGTCGGGCCGACAGGTTGTCCTCGTCGAAACCGGTGTCGCACAGGATCACCACGTCGGCGTCTGCGACGTCGGCGGCGAGCCGATGGCCGTCGACCTGGCCGATACGTGGGTGGAAATCGTAGAAGTGGGTGTGCTGTTCGTACTCGGGCAGCAGCGTGTAGAAGCTCCCGTCGGTGTAGGTGGGGCGGTCGAGCGCGAGCGGGCCGACGAACAACGTGGCCCCGGGTTCGGCGATCCGCGCCGCGGCACGCACGATCTCGGCACGCTCGCGGGCCCTCTCGGCGGTCCGGTAGTACCAGACGTGACCCTGGTTGGAGACGTCGTACACGAGACCGCCCTGCATCGACGTGCGGGCGTCTCGGATGGTGGCGCGAGACACGAACTTGGGGCGCAGACCCAGCACGACGAGCGCCGCGATCCCCACCGCGGCAAGCTGTCGCCAACCGATGCGGTCACGCAATCGGCCGAGGTGACCGAGCAACTCATAGGACACGGGGACCACCGTGGCCAGCGGCACCATCGTGAAGTAGATGGCGTGCACCCGGTCGGCACGCTGGAGGTATTCGGGCACCAGGCACAGACCGAACACCCCGAGCCCCAACAACGCCACGCCGGTGAGCTGGTCGCGCCGACGGATCCCCAGTACCACGGCCACGAGCGCGGTGACCGCGCCGATGATGGCCAGCAGGCCGGTACCGCCGAGGTCGGCATGCCACGGCAGGTGCCGCTCGGAAGCGACGTGCATCGCATCGCCGACCAGGTTGCGCCAGGTGGTACCGAATCCGGCACCGATCACCGGCCACAGATACGGCGCCAATCCGATCGCTCCCGCGAGCCAGGCGACCGGACGGACGGTACGGGTGAGGGTCAACATGCCCAGCAGCACGACCGCGAAGAGGAGAAATTCCGGTCGCAGCAGCGTCGCGTACGCGCCCGCCAGGCCCACCGCCCAGGCTTTGGGTCCGGGACGCAGGTCGCTGACGGCGAATGCGAGTGCGACCACGAGGCCGCCGATCGCTCCCATGATCGGCAGCGCGGTCATCGACAGCGCGCCGATGAGCACGGCGATCGTCCCCATCGCCAGTCCGATCAGATGCGACCACCGGCGGCCGACGAAGTACAGACCCACGCCGATGCTCGCCACGTACGCTGCGCCCACCGCCCGTGCCACGACGAGGGTCGGCGACGCGATCTCGTACGCTCCGGCGGGAATCAGCAGGGAGAGCGGGCCGTAGAAGTAGTCGAAATCCCGGCCGGGGACCGCTCCGTCGATCACCCGGAGCGGCGCCTGGAGCATCATCGCCTCCTCCATCGCCCAGGCTGGTCCCTTTCGACGGATGAACCACAACAGCGCGGTTCCCGCGAGCAGCACCACCACGGCGATCCAGTCGCGTTGCCACCAGCGGGCCGTCGGGGTCGGCGAGGCCGTCAGGGGCGCCGAGGAGGCGTCCGGATGCACCGGTTCGGGACCGTTCATTTCCTCTTTCTCACCGGTCGCACTCGTCGATCCCCTCGCAGCCAGAAAGCGTAGCCAACCCAACTCCCACCCGGTTCCGGTCCAGTGGCGGTCAGTTCTGGATCTTCACCTTCAGAACCGCGGAGTTCTCGCTGAACTCGTCGACCCGCACCCGCATGGTCACCGTCCATTCCCCCGCCACGGTGAACAGCGTGCCGTTCGTGAGGTAATGCCCCGGACCGGCCCGACGTAGTTGCTTGTCGATCGGGCCGATGTTCAGCTCGGACTGGGTGAGTTCCACCACGACCGATTTTGCGACGTCCTCGGGTCGACCGTGTTCGTCGAGCAGATACAGGTGCAGTGCGGTCGGGCCGGTCCGGGCCGGGTCGATCACCAGGTTTGCGCTGCCCGCCGACGCGCCGGTCCCCAACGGGACACTCTGGGAGTACACGGCCTGCGCCGCCAGTTGGGTCCGGGCCGGAATGGCGGCGACCAACACCGAGGTGACCCCGAGGACCGCGACGAGCGCCAGTGCCTCCCAGGACAGGGTCCGATGCAGATAGCGCCACCGCGCCGGGCGGTCGGGGCGGCTGCGCAACGCGGGGACGAGTCGGAAGTGGTTGAACGCGCCGAGGCCCGCCAGCACCACCAGCAGAGCGACCTTGGCGAGCACGAGTCGGCCGTAGCCCGTCGAGGTCAGACCTCGGAGCGAACGGATCTCGACGTACGCCATGACGACCCCGGCGGCACCCACGCCGATGATCGCGGCGGTGGCCAGGCGCGAGAAGCGTGCGACCTCGTCGGCCGCGACCGCCGGATCGCCGCTCTGGTCGCCGCGCCGGTCGGCGCGCCGGCGGGCCCGGAGTCGCCACAGCAGCGCTGCGACACCGCCGACCCAGATTGCACCGGCCGCGACGTGCACCGCGTCGAGGATGCTCATCAGCCACGCCGGGTCGGTGGTTCGGGTGTGACCGGACGCGACGAAGGCGCCGACGAGGAGCGCGAGCGACACCAGGGCACCGACACGCCGGAGTCGACCCGTTCGTTGGATCGCGACCAGACCCGCAACCGCAGCCAGGGCGACTCCGGCAATGGTCGCGGCGGTGCCCTGCCCCAGCATCTCCCCCAGTACCCCCGGCGAGAACAGCGAGGCTGCGCCTTCTCCGGTGGCCAACGCCGCAGCCACCGCCAATCCGAGCACCTCGGCGACGACGGTCACCGCGGTGACGCCGGCGAGCATCCCGACCAGTCGCCGGTCGCTGTGGTCACCCCGCTGGACGAACGCGGCGAAGATCGCCGCGCCGACGACGAGGAAGCTGCCCAGGTAGCCGATGCCGCCCAGCACGGATCTGGCGACCTCGTAACCCGGCTGTGACGACTGGTCGAGCAGCGAGTCGATGCCCGCGACGCTTTCGGACGTGCGCACCGAGAACACGAAGCCGCCGTGCACGGGGTGTGAGTCCGCGGAGATGACCCGCCACGAGACCACATAGGAGCCGGCGTGGAGGTCGGGTTTCAGGCGGACTGCGACCTGGGAGGAAGACCCCGCGTGAGACGGCAACCCTTCGTCCACCCGGGTTCCCGCCGCGTCGAACACGCGCAACGCACCGGTCACGAGGGTCACCGGTTCGGAGAAACTCAACCGCACCCTGGCCGGGGAGCCCTCCAGCACGCTCTGATCCGACGGCGACGACGACTCGAGAATGGCGTGGGCGCTCGCGGTCGGAGCAGAGTAGATCGACGCCAACACCAATAGGATCGAGGCGACGACGAACCCACCGGTCACCGGACGCCACACTTGCCTGGTCACCCGCTCGGTTCTAGTCCGCCCACCGACGAAACCCCACCTCGAGACCGATGAACTACGAACGTCCCCGGAGAAGCCCCGCCGAACAGGCCGCACTCGACCGTGCCGACACCCGTCAGTTCTGGAGGATCGCGGTGATCTTCACCATCGCGATCGCGGCCATGACCGGCATCTACGTCGTCGTCGCCGACGCCGTGCGGCCGCCGTCCCCCGAGACTGGTGCCACCGCACAGGTCGACGAACCGGCCATCCCGCTTCCCGACGGTGGCCAGGAGCCGACCGATCCAGGCGATCGCGGTAGCTCAGAGCAACTGCTGTTGATGGGTGGGCTGTTCGTCGTGCTGGCCGGCGGTGCGGCCTGGGTGGTCCACTCGTCGCGTCGGGCACGCCGGCGTCTGGCGGCCGAACTCACCGCCGAAGCAGCCACCGACGGAGCCGACGGTGGCGACGAGTCCACCGGCCATGTGACCAGCCCTGGCGCGGTCAGCCTGTCACCAGGGTCGCCAGAGCCCAGATAGCGGCGACCGCGCCGATGCCGGCGTAGATCAGCGCCCGACGACGCAACTGGGTCGGGGGAGTTTCGGCGTCGGTCTCGACGGGCGGTCGGATGATGGCCGCGAGGTTGCCGACCAGCAGCGCACCACCGAACGCGAGGACCAGCCAGGCCAGCAGGTCGTGGCCGAGAAAGAGTTGGTCTGCGAGCACGATGGGCTCAAGGCTGACACACGAACGCGCGCTCAAGAAAACCGTCGCGTTCGCCGATGTGTCAGGTACCGGCGGACCTCCACCGTCGGTCGTTTCGGGTGAGCGCGGGGGCCGTACCTCCCTCCATCACCATCGCAATCGGTGGCCTCGCGCCACCGACGCACCTCGGCCCCCGCCCCCCGAAACCTCGGTCGAGGCCGCGATGGCGAACACCGCGGGTAACCCACCGGGGGCAACATCGGTGCGCGTGGCCGGCGCGCCAGCGTGCACACTGGACCTCATCATGGATGCCGAATCAGTTCCGGACGCACCGCCATCGGAGTCCGTCACGGGCGGCGACGTCGAGTCTCCGACCCACGGGGTCGGCGACGACCGATCGACCGGTGAGCCGTCGACGAGTGAGCCGTCGGGGCCGCGGGCGAATCGACGGATGCGCGTGGCGACCGTGCTGATGGTGCCGGCCCTGCTCGCGCTCGTCGGCTCGGCGGTGCTGTTCCTCGTCCCGGTCACGAACCCGGGCGTGCAGCAGTGCGGACCACCCGCCTGGTTTCTGCTGCAGGCTGGGACCAACGCGTCACTCGTGACCGACGAAGGCAAGCCGCTGCACGGTTGGGACGACGCCAGGCTGCGTCAGGCCCAAGACGACCGTTGCTCGGCCCAGGTTGCCGACCGGGCGGTGCCCGCCGGCATCCTGCTGGTCACGTTCTGGGTCCTCGCCCTCGTTGCGGTGGTCCTGGGTTGGACCGGTCGCCGAGCGCTTCGCAAGCACCTGACGGTCGACCGGCAGTAACCGGTCGAATCCGGCGATGTCGGATCAGCCGGGACGGACCACCAGGATCGGGCCACCCGACATGTACAGGCTCGAGTACTTGACCACGTCTCCGGTGTGCGGAGCGTGGATGATCTGGCCGCCACCGGCGTACATGCCCATGTGGCCGAAGCCGCTGTAGAACACGAGGTCACCGGGCTGCGCCTGGGAGACCGGCACGACCTGCCCGGCGTTGCGCTGCGAATAGGTCACTCGGGGCAGAGAAACCCCGGCCTGTGCCCAGGCCCACATCGTCAGACCGGAACAGTCGAAGCCTCCCGGCGACGAACCACCCCACACGTACGGAGTGCCGAGCTGACTCGCCGCTGCAGCCAAGGCTGCGCCACCACGGCCTGAGGACGGCACGGGAGTGGACGAGACGGGAGGCGCGGCGGACTGCACAGGAGCAGGCGCAGGAGCCGACTGGGTCTGCGCCGGGGCGGTCACACTCGGCGCGGGGGCCTGAGCGGCCGACGCTGTCGCTGCTGCTTGCGCCGCGGCCTGTCGCTGTGCCGCCTGGGCGGCGGCACGGGCCTCGGCCTC
>DASSYG010000410.1:0-3034 GCA_035703405.1 Acidimicrobiales bacterium
CGGAGGTGCGGCCCTCGTAGCGCTTGACCGAGATGGGGCG
Source organism: Acidimicrobiales bacterium (assembly GCA_035703405.1). GTDB lineage: Bacteria > Actinomycetota > Acidimicrobiia > Acidimicrobiales > Iamiaceae > JAFDWI01. Next base: position 41 of record DASSYG010000410.1, read on the forward strand.
GCCGAACGTGATCGACACCGGTCGGAACAGGCGTGGTGCCTTCGCATCCGGCGGCATCACTTCGCGCGAACCACGGATCCCCACCGGGATCAACGGCGCGCCGGTGCGCAGGGCGAGCCGGGAAGGGCCGGTGTGGCCTCGGAACAACTGGCCGGTTCGCGACCGGGTGCCTTCGGGGTAGATACCGAAGTACTCCCCCGCCTCGATCAACCTCGTCGCCGCGTCGAGGGCGCGTTCCGACGCGTTGCCTCCGGCCCGGTCGATCGGGATCATTCCCAGCGCCGGGAACAGCTTGCGGGTCTTCCAGTCGTCGAGGTATTCGGCCTTGCCCACGTAGGTGATGCGACGGGGCAGTGCGAGTGGAAGGAAGAACGAGTCGAGCACCGATGTGTGGTTCGGGCAGAAGATCGCCGGGCCGTCCGCCGGGACGTGCTCGAGCCCGCGAAAGTGAAAGTCCCAGAGGAAGTTGAACGTCGGGAAGAGCACGCTCCGAGCAACCCGGTAGAGCTGTCCCACTTCACGTTGGGCCACGACGATCCTCTCCTAAGGCTCTGACCGTGACGATTCTAGTCGACTCTGGGGATCTCCGGCGGTGGAGATCCCCGGGAAATCAGCCGCGCGGCCCGACGAGCGGGACTCCGAGGAGTGCAGCGGCGTCACCGATCCCTTCGCCCCGCTCCGCGGCGCCGTCGACGATGAGGAGCGCACGCGGCGTGTCGAGGTCGTCGTCGAGTGCGGCCCGCACCGCGTTCGTCACCGACGCGGAGCTCCCATCCGGCGTCTCGGACCACGCGGCGTGACGGCGAGCCGCCCGGTCGAGTTCGCTGTCGTTCCACTCCCACTCGGTCCGGTAGTGGTGGTCGAGCAACGCGATCCTGACGATCACCGGGTCGATCGTCTTGCGCAACTCCGACACGAACACCAGGTTTCCGAGGGACTTGGACATCTTCTCGCCGTCCATCCGCACCATCGCCTGATGCAGCCAATGTCGAACGAAGGGCTTCCCGGTGGCCGATTCGGATTGCGCCGCCTCACATTCGTGGTGCGGGAAGATCAGGTCGGCACCGCCGCCGTGAAGATCGATCGTGTCGCCCAGTTCACGCAGTGCGAGTGTGGAGCACTCCACGTGCCAACCCGGTCGTCCCGGTCCCCACACCGAATCCCACGCCGGTTCGTCGGGAAGGCTCGGCTGCCACAGGATGAAGTCGAGCGGGTCACGCTTGTTCGGGTCGTCGGGGTTGCCGCCGCGTTCGGCCGCGAGTTCCAGCATGGTGGCACGGTCGAGGTGGGACACCTGGCCGAACGCGGGGTAGCTGGACACGTCGAAGTACACCGCTCCCCCGGCCTCGTACGCGTGGCCGGCGCCGAGCACTTCGCCGATGAAGCGCCGGATGTCGGCGATGGCGGACGTCGCCCGAGGTTCCGCGTAGGCCTCGAGCATGCCGAGTGCCTCCATGTCGGCGTCGAAGCGGTCGATCTCGGTCGCCGCGAGGTCGAGATAGTGCACGCCGACCTCTCGCGCCTTGCGGAGCAGGTCGTCGTCGACGTCGGTGATGTTGCGGACACAGCGCGTCTCGTGTCCCAGGTCCCGCAGTCGCCGTTGCAGGATGTCATAGGTCAGATACGTCGCGGCGTGCCCCAGGTGGGTGGCGTCGTAGGGCGTGATGCCACAGGTGTACATCGTGACCACCGGACCGGGTTCGAACGGGACCACGACGCCTTTCGCCGTGTCGAACAACCGCATCGGACCCGCGGCAACGTCGCCTGGCTCGCCGTGGCCACTCAACGGGATTCGGCCTCGGTGTTCTCGGGCAGCCCACTCAGTCGGATCGACAGGTGGGCCTTGTAGCGCACGTTCATGCCGATGAGCACCGCGGTGAGCGCCTCGACGGGTCCTGCGGCGGTGAGACGCCCGGCGTTCACGCCCCGCATCCCGGGAATCGATTCCGCCAGTTCGATGACGACACCGGTGGCATCGGGATCGTCCGAGCAAACGAGCACGTCACAGTCCACGGCCCCGTCCAGATCGCCGAGCTCCCGTGCCGGCACGTGATGGAAGGCCGCCACGACACGAGCGCGCGGCACGGCCGCTGCGACGTCGGCGGCGACCGAACCCCGCGGCGGGATCAACGGTTGGAACTCCTTGCCCACCCGGGTCAAGGCGTTGGCCATACAGATGACGACCTTGCCCTCCAGTGCATCCGCGAGCGCCGTCACGGTGGGTGCGGCGCCATCCCAGGGAGTGGCGACCACGACCACGTCGCAGGCCGCGGCTCCCGCGTTGTCGGCGCCCCGTAGGCCGGACAGGTCGTGTCCGGGCCATTTGGTCACCAATTCGGCACGCACCGCGTCGGCACGTGCTGAATCACGGGAGCCGAGGGTGACCTCGTGGCCCAGGTCGCACAGTCTGACTCCGAGGGCACTTCCTGCGGGTCCGGTTGCTCCGAGTACTCCGATATGCACGCCGGTCAATCTATGCGCGCCACGCCCGTGGTCCGTGCACCCGAGGTCGAGGATCTCCCGACGTGACGGGTAGCCTCGCCCTTCCGTGGACCCGCTGATCGACCTCGACTCGGTGACCGTGCAGCGCAACGGCACCCCGATGCTCACCGACGTGTCGTGGCAGGTGCTCCCCGACGAGAACTGGGTGATCCTGGGCCACAACGGGTCAGGCAAGACGACCCTGTTGCGGGTCGCCTCGCTGTACCTGCACCCGACGCGGGGCACGGTACGGATCCTGGGTGAGACCTGGGGTCGCACCGACGTGCGGACCCTACGGGCGCGCATCGGGGTCGCCAGCCAGGCGCTCGCCGATCAGCTGCGTGGCGATCTCGAGGCGCGCGAGGTCGTGATGACCGGTCGCTACGCCGCACTGGAACCGTGGTGGCACACCTACACCGACGCCGATCGCGACAAGGCCCATTTCGAACTCGCCCGGGTGGGCGTCGATCATCTCGCCGAGCGTCGCTTCGGCACGCTGTCGGCCGGCGAACG
>DASSYG010000239.1:0-2520 GCA_035703405.1 Acidimicrobiales bacterium
GCGACGGATCACACAGTGTGTTGAGCGGGTCGACGAAGGGCACCTCGGCGATCGCCGCCGCGAACGAGTCCGGTGCCAGGTTCATCGCCGCACCCACGAGGAGCCCACCGGCACTGCCGCCACGGATCACGACCCGATCCGCGGCGGTGTAGCCGCCGTCGAAGAGATGGTGGGCACAGGCCACGAAATCGGTGAAGCTGTTGGGCTTCGCGGCGAACTTGCCTTCGGTGTACCAGTGGCGACCCATCTCTCCGCCGCCGCGCACGTGGGCGATCGCATACACCCAGCCACGGTCCAACAGGCTGAGGCGGGGGATCGAAAACCACGGGTCGATGCTGATCTCGTATGCGCCGTAGCCGTACAGCAGACACGGCGCGGAGCCGTCCAGCGGCGTGTCGACCCGGTGGACGAGCGATACCGGGACCGGGCTGCCGTCGTCGGCATCCACCCAGATGCGCGTGCTCGTGTAGACCGCCGGGTCGTAACCACCCCTCACGGTCAGTTGCTTGAGCAGTGTGCGGGCGCCGGTGACCAGGTCGTCGGTGAACACCGACGGGGGAGTGACGAGCGACTGGTACGCGAACTGATACGTCGCCGTGGAGAACTCGGGATTCGCGCCGGGTGACACGGTGCCGACGACTTCGGGCAGCTCGACGTCACGCGCGGTGCCGTCGCCGAGGTCGATGATGCGCAGACCGGTGACCCCGTTCTGACGCACGTGCACGACCAGGTGATTCTCGAATGCGTCGCACCCGTCGAGACGGACCCCGCGCGTATGGGGAATCACCGGCTCCCAGTCGGCCTCCAGATCGTGGGCGTCGACGGAGAACAGAGCGAAGTCCTCGGCACCGTCCGCGTTGGTGAGCACGTACAGCCGGTCACGGTGCGCCTCGACGGACACCTCGACGCCTTGACGGCGGCGGGCCACGCACCCCAATTCGCCCGTCGGATCATGGGCGTCGAGTAGGTGGACCTCACCGGTCACCGCGCTCTGGGAGGAGATGAGGATCCAGTCGTCACTGCGGTTCGCATCGACGTGCACGAAGTACCGTTCGTCGTCTTCGGCGAACACGACCGTGTCGGCGGACTGGTCGGTGCCGAGCGCGTGGCGCCACACCCGGTCGGGCCGTTGGGTCGCATCGAGCGTCGTGTAGAACACCCACGTACTGTCGGCCGACCACGCCAGGCCATACGAGGTGCCTTCGACGATTTCGGCCCGGTCTCCTCCGGTGTCGAGGTCTCGGATGTGCAGGGTGTAGGCCTCGTCGCCGGTGTGGTCGACCGACCAGGCCAACAGCGACCCGTCGGGTGACACCGCGGCGGCGCCGACCTGGGAGTAGTCGTGGCCCTCGGCGAGGACGTTCTCATCCAGGATGGTTTGCGCGTCGGCGTGGTCGGCGGGCGGGGTCTGTGATCCGTCGTCGGCGATGCGGACGTGGATCGGATAGGCGAGTCCCTCGACGGTGCGGGTCTGATACCACCACGACCCACGGCGCGCGGGCACCGACATGTCGGTCTCCTGCACCCGGGCTTTGATCTCGTCGAACAGCGTTTGTCGCAGGTCGGCCTGGGGTGCGGCGACCGCCTCGGTGTAGGCGTTCTCGGCTTCCACCAGCTCCGCGAGGCGCGCGTCGTCGACGTTGCGCATCCAGAACCACGGATCCTCGGTGGTGACCCCGTGGAGCTCGCGGACGTGGTGTTCGGTCGGGGCAATGGGTGGTTGGTTCATCGGTGCCCGTGGTCTCCTCGCAGGGTCGGTCGTTCCGGCGGTTCAGCTTCGCACTCCGGGCGGCTCGAGGTGAATCGAGGGCGTTGTGGCTTCGCGGGCCGTGTGGTGGGCGACAGCGCCTTGGCCCTCGGGGCGGATACGGTGGACTCATCATGGCGATCTACGCACTTGGTGACCAGGTTCCCGACATCGCATCCGATGCCTACATCTCGCCCGACGCCGTGATCATCGGCTCGGTGTTCGTCGGTTCCGAGGCGTCGGTGTGGCCGTCCGCGGTGCTTCGTGGCGACGACGGTGAGATCAGGGTCGGGGCGCGGACCTCGATTCAGGACGGCGCGGTGCTGCACACCACGGTCTTCACCCCGACGACCGTCGGCGAAGACTGCGTGGTCGGCCACCTCGCACACCTCGAAGGCTGCACGGTGCACGACGGTGCCCTGATCGGATCGCAATCGGTGGTGTTGCACAACGCCGTGATCGAATCCGGGGCGCTGGTCGGCGCCGGTGCGCTCGTGCCGAACAACATGGTCGTCCCTTCGGGGGCGATGGCGTTGGGAGTACCGGCGAAGCTGCGGCCCGATTCGGTTCCGGCCGAGCTGATCACCATGAGTGCGCAGTCCTACGTCGAGCGGGCCAGCCGTTTCCGCGCCCAGCTCAAACGGATCGACTGACCCCGCGGCGGTTCACCGGCAACTCAGCTTCTGCGAGCTGCCGGTTCGATCAGGGTGAGCAGACCGCGGCGTTCCGCTTCGCGCGCCCATTCGATCTCCGCGCGGTCGTCGGTGAGCAGG
>DASSYG010000240.1:0-2770 GCA_035703405.1 Acidimicrobiales bacterium
TCATTCAGAACGCGTGCACACTCACGGCACCACGACGTGCCGGGCACACCGCAGCCGCCACAGCGGACAGGGAGCACGAGATCGAGCAATGCCGCCAGCACTCGCACAGTGTGCCGACCCGATACGACAGATCAGCCCGGCAACACCGGCACCGCGGTCAACCCGGCCAGGCCGGGTACCTCTCGCCAGTAACGGTCACCCGCGGGATCGCTGTTGTTGAGTTGGAACACCGCTCTCGTGTCGGCCACATACTCGGTGGTCGTCGAAGCCTCGACCGCCACGACCGGTGGCGTGAGGTTCCGGCTCGGAAGCGCGTCCATTCGCGATCCGTCGATCGCGATCTGCACAACGGGGATATCGGAGGCAGAGCGGGAGACCACGACGGTGTCGGACGTGCTCCAGTCCAGCGACAGGGCGGGTCCGCCCAGCTCGAAGGCGATCTCGCGTGGACTCGTCAGCGAGAATTCTCCGTTCGGGGTCTGCACCACGGTTGCGATGTAGACACGTCCGTCGATGATCATCGCTGCGCGCACGCCGTCACGCGACAGCCGCAACTCGCTGATGCGGCCGCCGAGAGCGCGGATCGCTCCGGCTTCGACCCCCACTACCGTGACGCGACCACTCCCGGGTTCTCTGACCGCCCTCACGACAGCTGTGCCGTTGACGACCGCCCAAACCGAATTGCTGTCGGGAGCCCATGACGGCCGGGTGATCGATTCTCCTTCGACAGCCGGCTCGGGCGATCCGTCGTTGTAGGCACCGACCACGAGTTCTGCAGCGGGTTCCGGTTCCGGTCGGCCGGTATCCGCGACTGCTGCAAGTAGTGCGCCGTCCCGCGACATCCCGACCGAACGAAGGTTGTCGACGGATCCGAAGAAGCCCTGAACCGGGGTCACGCCGGTTTCCGCGACATTGACCAGACCGCCGCCGAGCACAGCGTGTAATCCGATCGGAGTTCCCGAAGTCGCGAGGGGATTCATCGACGCGACGTCCGCGGTGGTCCACCCGTTCGGGTACCGCTCGTCGAGCGGCCGGCCGTCGGCGAGAAGGACGTAGGGTCCCGCGATCTCGGCGTTGGCCAAGGTCCAGATCACCTGGGCCGCCAGGAGTTCCCGGGCCGGTTCCGTCAGCGACGTGAGTCCGCCGAAATCCACCCTGATACCGCCCAGACCCACGCCGACCTGACCGGTCCGACCGTCCGCCTTGGTGATCGCCCCGAGGATCGTCGCATCGGCCAGCTGGTTGTGGACCGCGGGCGCGAGCGAGGGTTTGGGACCTTCGATGAGAAGCCCGATCAGTTGCGCCGCCGCCTGCTCGGGTGTTCCGGAGATCCACCTGGGATCGGGAACGACCGTGCTGCCGTCGGGGGTGACGAAATACAGCGAGCGACGCTGATAGCTGTTGAGGAATCGGGGCTTGTCCATGATCACGCCCGGCGGCAGCTCGTCGATCCGCCATTCGCCGTCGTCACGGACAAGCGTGAACTTCGCTTCGAGTTCACCGTTGTCGGCGCGGTAGAGGCCGCCTTCCTCGAGATGCCCGACGATGTTCGCACGCACGACGTACTTCGCGGTGTTGTCGTCGCGCTCCTCGGCCAGCACATCGACCTTGTCGACGATCGTGGCACTGGCCGCATCGTCCCACCGACCCGACATCCCCGACGTGAGGAACTGACGGGCTGCGACGTGCCGGTTGGCGGGGTCGGTATTCGCTTGGAGAAAGTCCCGCAAGAGCAGGTCGGGTTCGCGTCCCGGTTCGGGTGCCGAAACCTCCGTCGTCGCGGGTCCCCGGTCGATTGTCCCGATGGCCTGGGGCGACGAGGAATCGGGAAGGCTCGCACACCCGGACACCATCAACCCGAGCACCGACAGCAGGACGATCACGGGGCCGAGGACACGTGAGCGCGTGTGGCTCATGTCGCGGCTCCTTCCGATGGTGCAGGCTCGTTCGTCCCCGCACTGTCGTTCGTTCCGGTGTGTCCGGGGACTGCCGGGTTCTCGACGACCCCGTCCTTCTCGGCTTCCGGTACCACCGGCGGCGGTTTTCCCTGGACCGCGTGAGCCGCGGTGGGCACGAGCGGGAGCGGGCTACGACCCGCCTTGCGTCCCCGTACGCGCGGCAGCGTCAACCGGAAGCTTGCGCCCCGACCTGGTTCGCCCCAGGCCTCCAGTTTGCCGTTGTGCAGATTCGCGTCCTCGACGCTGATCGCCAGACCCAGACCGGTGCCACCCGAACGTCGCACCCGCGACGGGTCGGAGCGCCAGAACCGGTTGAAGACGAGCTTCTCTTCACCCGGGCGCAATCCGACGCCCTGGTCGCGCACGACGAACGCGGCAGCGTTGTCGTCGGCGCGCAACCGCAGCAGGATCGGTTTACCCTCGCCGTGGTCGATGGCGTTGGCGAGCAGATTGCGCAGAATCCGCTCGACACGGCGCGGATCGACGTCCGCGTTGACGGGTTCGTCCGGCAGATCCACGATCAACTCGGTGGCCGTCTCGCGCGCGAGATGACGGACTGTCCCGATCGCCGCCCGCGCGCACATGCGCAGGTCGAGTTGCTCGGAAGCGAGTTCGGCGACCCCGGCGTCATGGCGGCTGATCTCCAGGAGGTCGTTCAGCAGCGACTCGAACCTGTCGAGTTCGGCGACCAACAGTTCGGATGCACGTCTGAGTGAAGGATCCAGTTCGTCGCTGCCATCGTGAATGAGATCGGCAGCCATCCGGACCGTGGTCAGCGGAGTGCGGAGCTCGTGGCTGACGTCGGAGGTGAA
>DASSYG010000299.1:0-14683 GCA_035703405.1 Acidimicrobiales bacterium
ACCCAGCTCGCCGGACTCGAGTTGCCCATCGGGGAGATGATCAAGCCCGATGTGCGGGTCGTCGCCGAGCGGCTCGGGCTCCGCACCGCGCACAAGCCCGACTCCCAGGACGTATGTTTCATCACCTCGGTCGAGAAGCGGTCGGGGTTCCTGTCCGAACGGATGCCCTTCACGCCGGGCGACGTCGTCGACACCGGCGGTGAGACGATCGGGTCGGTCGATTCGGTCGAGTTGGTGACCATCGGTCAGCGTCGCGGGCTGCACCTCGCAGGAGGCGCCACACCCCGCTATGTGGTCGACACTGACGTCGCCTCACGCACCGTGACCGTAGGGGAGCGATCGGATCTGTTCACCGGGACCAGCCGGATCGGGGCCGTCGGCTGGTCGGCTGTGCCCCAATGGGGACCGGTGCTCGTGCAGACCCGGGCGCACGGTGCGGCGCGCCCCGCCACGGTCGTAGACGCGGGCGACGGCATCGCCACCGTCGACTGGGACGAACCGCACCTGCGGGTCGCACCGGGACAGACGGTGGCCTTCTACCGGGACGACCTCGTCCTCGGAAGCGGCACCGCCGTCTGAGATTCCTCTGGCTCCAACTCGTCGGCGCCATCATCAGCGGCGTGGTGGAGGCACTGGGGTTCGGCGGGCCGGGTTTCACCGACGGCGAATCGCCGGCCGGCTGCGGCGTCGAGCAGCGCGCCGGGCCGAAGCACCGCGAACACGATGCGGTCGGTCGTGACCGTCCGCTCCGACACCGTGCCCGAATCCGGCTGCGACGACCGGTCGAGGAGTGGCATGGCGAACGGCTCGGAGAGATCGAGTTGCAGCGCCAGACCGAATGAGCCCTGGCTCAGATCCGTCGCATCCGTCGCGGCGTACGCGGGGCCGAGCGCTTCGACGTTCCGACGCGGGAACAACACCCGGTCGGTGAGCACGTAGGGATCCGACAGCACCATCCCCGCGGGGACGAAGACCACCCAACGTCGTGCGGGCAGGTGCAACGAACGGACCGCCCAGCGGACCCCGACGACCCAGGCGACACCGATGGCCAACGCCACGACGAGGTTTCCGGTCACCGCGAGAGGCGGAACGATCACGATCGCGCCCGCGACCAGCCACGTGGGAGGGACCGCGACCAACGCCGTCAACGGCGGGGTACGCAATGCGAAACGCTGTTCGGGGCCATAGGACGAGCCGTCGATGAATGCGTCTATCGTCACCGGGCTGGCGAGCGCGGCGAGCGCGGCGAGCGCGGTCACCACGAAGATCACCGACGCGGTGAGGTCACCTCCGGTGAAGAACGTCGCCCCCGCGACGGCGAGCGCAATCGGTACGCCGATGCGTGCCGCGGTGAGTGTGGTGATCCGCGGCAGCAACATCGCCATCCACACGAGTGCCCAACCGACGGCCGACTCGACGGTGACGGTCCACACGACTCCGGTCGAGCGGCCGTCCAACGACGCGGAGATCGCGGCGGTTCCTGCCGCGCCGACGAGGAGCCACGCGGCGATGAGCACCCAGGGGAGGCGACGGTCCATGGACCAGAGATTTGTCCAGCGGACGCTCGAGTGGCTAATCCGTTAGGGGAGAAACTGGGGGAAGTTGCCATGGCAAAGCCGTATTCGCAGGGTCATATCGCCACCGAGGACCCACCATTCGAGGTGGGCTGGGCGACGTCGATCGGCGCGCTCCCACACGACGACCCGGCGGCGGCGACCGAGTTGATCCTGCGCACGCAACCGGACCTTCCGGCGACGCCGAACCTTCCCCAGCGTTCCCCTCTCGAGGGCATGTTGCAACAGGCGATGTGGGGGATTCCCGGTGTCACCGTCGACGGCGACGGACAGATCCACGTCGATGCGTCGGCACTCGGGCCGGAATCGTCGCTGGAGGACTCAGGCATGGACGCTGAGCCCTACGCATCGCTGCGTGCCTTTCTGGCGGCGATCGCCGGACGCACGGGACCGGTGAAGACACAACTCACCGGACCGGTCACCCTCGGTCTGGCACTCACCATGCACGGCGTGGACTCCACGGTGGCGTTCCTGGTCGCCGAACGTGTCGTGACGATGCGCGCCGCAGCTCTCGTCGCCACGATGCGCGCCTCGTTGCCTGACGCTCGTCTGGTCGTCTTTCTCGACGAACCGGCGCTCGTGGGCACCGCTCAGCTCGGGTTCCCGCTCGACACCGACGCGATCATCGACCTCGTCTCAGGGGTGCTCGCCGCCCTCGAACACGATGCGACGACGGGCGTGCACTGTTGTGGAGAGGCCGACTGGCAGGCGATTCTCGGCGCCGGTCCCAAGGTGCTGTCGCTGCCCGTGGGTGCCCAGATCGACCGGGTCCCCGGCTCGCTCACCGCGTTCCTGGAGGGAGGCGGCTGGATCGCATGGGGCGCCGTTCCCACCAGCGCACCGGTCGGGGAACGTGCCGGACTCTACTGGAAGACGCTTTCGAAGCAGTGGTGTTCGCTCGTGCAGCAGGGCGCGGACCCGGTGCTGATCCGTCGCCGGTCGCTGATCACCCCGCACTGCGGATTGGCCGAGCACGGACCGGAGCAGGCCGAACACGTGCTGAAGCTGTGCGCGCTTGTGGCCGGGTCGCTCCAGGAGCAGGCCGTCAGCGTCAAGCTGTCGGTGGGCGCCTGAGGCACTCGTGCTGTAGCCGGTGCTACAGGCGGCGGATCGCCGAGATGAGTCGACGCAGGGTCCGCTGTTTGGGCGCGACGCCCGGGTCCGGCGTGTCGGCGACCTTGGTGTCCGCCGGCGGGACGGCGTTCGGGTCGCCAGGCATGAATTCGGCGTAGAGATTGTCCAGCCAGGCGGGGTCGCTCGACTGTTCCCCGGCGGTCGCCGGAGCGGTCCTGACCGCCTCGCGCTGGGGGAGTGGCGCCGACTCGACACCGGTGTCCCAGACGGCCGGCTTCCATATGAAGTCCTCGCCCTCGGTGCCGTCGGCTCCGTCGGACCAGAATTCGTCGTCGGTCGACGACTCCGAAGCGGTGTTGCTGTCCCAGTCCTCGTCGTCGTCGTTGGATTCGATGGCCCCCAGGCGAGCGGCCATGGCGTTGATGGCCGTCGCGGAGTCCGCGTAGGTGGATTCGGCGAGCGCCTTGGCGATGTCGGGATGCAGTCCCGGAGGTTCGGTCTCGCTCGCCGCTCCGAGGTCGTCGCTGACGGACGGGTCGTCGACCCCGGTGTCGGGGACGGCGGTGAGTCCACCGGCCCAACCACCGTCGTCGCCTGGCGCGGCGTCCGTGGACGTGTCGGTCGCGGTGCTGGTCGATTCGTCGGTCGGTCCGTCGCCGTAGAGCCCGGCGGTGTCCCACGAACTCGATGTCTCCGGTCCGCTGTCGAACTCGCCCCAAGGGTCGTCCCCTGCGGTCGGCTTCACCGGTTCGTCCAGGTTCCACGGGTCCGGAGCGCTGATGTCTGAGTCGGTGCTGTCCCCTTCGAGCAACGACTCGTCGAGTGGCGGCGGCGCGTCGACCGTGTCGAAGCCGTATTCGGCGTCCGGCCTGGTGGCGGCCTCCGTGGCGGGGCTCCCCGACAGGAACGGGTCCGGGGCGAAATCGGTGCTGAACGAATCAGCGGCGAGCGTGTCCGAGCCGAAGGCGTCCGGGCTGAAGGTGTCCGGGTTGAAGGTGTCCGGGTTGAAGGTGTCGGCACCGGCCATGGCGCCGGGCGCGTCGTCGGCGGACACCATCACCAGGTCGGCGGTCGCGAGGCGATAGACGATGCGGGCCGTGGACCAACGTCCTCGGCCCAACTCGACCGCCAGTTCGTTCACGGTGCATCCGTTCGCCGCCGCGATCACGACCTCCCAGTCGTCGCGTCGCAGATTGACGCTGCCATGGGTTTCGGGCAACGTGCGGGCGGAACGCACGAGCGCGTCGAGGGACGGCACCACCGGGGCCATCTCGTCGGCTTCCCTGGTGCGCCGCCGCACTTCGGACACGATCGCGTCGACGTCGAAGGAGCGGAACGCCCCGATCCAGTGGACCACGTCCGGAGCGAACTCGTAATCGCCTTCGGGCGCGCGGAACAACTGGATGAGTGGGTCGTAGATGACCGACAGCACGACCGACGCGAGCAGCTCTCGAGTGATCCCGCCGGTCCCGATGAGCTCCTCACCGACCGTCTCACTGGGGTAGCCCGCATCTGTCGAGGCATCCCACTGATCTGCGGTCAGCCGGCCAGGACGGACCAGCGCCACGGCGAGGTCCTCGGCGGTCTCGGTACTCTCGGCGAAGTACAGCTCCCCGTGGTGCAGGTACACCGTGCACCCGCTGTCGCCGTGGAAGCGAACCGCCCCGGTCGAGCCTTGTGAGGAGAGGACCTGGAGCACGCCCGCGGGTGTGGTGTCCTCGAGGGTGCCGTTCATGGGAGGCGTCGCCTCACCATGGGTCTGAGCTGCAAGTTCTGAATCCACGAGTCTCCTATCGGAAGTTGTTCCCGCGGTGTGAGTGGTGGACCGTATCGAAATCCGGGACCGGAGGTCACACGACCGGCACCAGCGGTACCATGTTCACGTGCCGACCGGTCATTCGAGCCGAAACCGAACCGCCGGGTCAGGCGCCGTCGACGGCCTGAATGCCGCGGTCCCCGTGGAACAACGCGTGTCCGAGCTGCGGAGCCAGATCCGGCGCCACGACCACGCCTACTACGAACTGGATGCGCCGACCATTCCCGACGCGGACTACGACGCGCTGTTCGCCGAGCTGCGCGCGCTCGAGGCCGAGGAGCCCGATCTGATCACGCCGGATTCGCCGACCCAACGGGTCGGCGGGGCCGCGAGTCCGCTGTTCGCCGAGGTCCGACACGCCACCCCGATGCAGTCGCTCGACAACGTCTTCGACCGTGACGCGCTCGCCGGCTGGATACATCGGATCGAAGCAGAGGTCGGACCCGACCCCGATTTCGTGTGCGAACTCAAGATCGACGGACTTGCGATCTCGCTGTTGTACGAGGACCGCGAGCTCGTACGGGCCGCAACCCGCGGTGACGGGCGGGTGGGCGAGGACGTCACCCACAACATCGCCACGATCTCTGACATCCCCCAGCGGCTCCCCGAAGCGGCGCCCGATCACCTCGAGGTCCGGGGCGAGGTGTACCTGCGTGACAGCGTGTTCGCCGAGCTGAACGCGTTGCGGGTCGACGCCGGACTGCCGCCGTTCGTGAACCCGCGGAACACCGCGGCCGGAGGCTTGCGACAGAAGGACCCCGCGCTGACCTCGCAGCGACGGTTGTCGTTCTGGACCTACCAGGTCGGCGAGGGAACCGACGGTCCGTCGGTGGGCCGTCAGGGCATTCGCCGCCACAGTGAACTGCTGGAGGTTCTCGGCGACTACGGGTTCCCGGTCAATCCCCGGATCCGAACGGCGCACGGCCGGAGCGAAGTCGTGGACTACTGCACCGAGGCGCTGGAGCACCGACACGACCTCGATTACGAGATCGACGGGGTCGTGGTGAAGGTCGACGGCCTCGCGTGGCGTGGCGAACTCGGCTCGACGAGCCGGGCTCCCCGGTGGGCGATCGCCTTCAAGTTCCCGCCCGAGGAGCGCACGACGCACCTCATCGACATCGACGTGTCGGTCGGGCGCACCGGCCGGGTCACTCCCTTCGCCATTCTCGAGCCCGTCTTCGTGGGCGGTGCGACCGTCTCGCGGGCGACCCTGCACAATGCCGATCAGGTCGCCGCCAAGGACGTGCGCCCCGGTGACACGGTCGTGGTGCGGCGGGCCGGCGACGTCATCCCCGAGGTCGTCGGTCCGGTCATCGAACAGCGACCCGAGGGGACACAGCCGTGGTCGTTTCCCTCCCAGTGTCCGTGCCCACGTTCGTCGCTGCTGCAGCGTCCCGAGGGGGAATCCGACACCCGCTGTGTCGACGAGCACTGCCCGTTCCAACAAGCCGGGGCGATCGAGCACTTCGTGTCCCGCGGCGGTCTCGACGTCGAAGGGCTCGGTCCCCAGCGGATCGCCCAGCTCATCGACGCCGGGTTGCTGAGCGACTCGAGCGGGATCTATACCCTCGACTTCGAAGCGGTCGGACAGCTCGACAGCATCGGTCCCAAGACCGTCACGAACCTGCGGAACGCCATCGACGCGTCACGGGAACGGCCCCTCGAGCATCTGCTCGTCGGACTGAACATCCGCCATCTCGGTCCAGCCGCGGCCGAGGCGCTCGTGGCCCGGTTCGGTTCGATGGACCGGATCACGAGCGCATCGCTCGAGGACATCGCCGCGATCGATGGGGTGGGAGAGGTCATCGCGGCGGCGGTCGTGGCCTGGTTCGCCGACCCCGACAACGCCGCGCTCGTCGAACGACTGCGGACGGCCGGACTGAACTTCAGGGCTCCCACCATCGAGGGGGATCGCGCGGCGCAGACCTTGGCGGGCAAGGCGGTGGTGGTTTCTGGAACCCTGGAAGGGTTCAGTCGGACCGAGGCGGTCGCCGCGGTCAAGTCCCGGGGCGGTAGCTCACCGTCGGGAGTGTCCAAGTCCACGTTCGCGCTCGTCGTCGGCGATGCGCCCGGCGCGTCGAAGGTCGACAAGGCCGAGCGCTACGGAGTACCGATAGTGCCCGAGGACCGGTTCATCGAGCTCCTGGAGTCGGGGGATCTGGAGCAGACGGATTCGTCCTAGCACCGGCCTCGTCCGGGCCGGCACCGCCCGGTGGTCGGTCGAACGGCGACCCCTGGTTCCCGTCGGATGCGGTTCGCGGCTTGGTGCGGTACTCGGGAAGGCTCAGATCAGGTGCGTCGGGGTCGTCCATCGCGAGCACCCAGTCGGGCTTCGCTCGTTCCTGCACGGCCTCCGGGGCGGTCGACTCGGTGGACATCCAGGCGATGCCCAGCGCGAGCGCTCCGATGCCGAAGATGATTCCGACGGGCAGCCATCCGAGCGCGATGGCCAGCACGGCGATCGCCGCGTACACGGCCGCGAAGCCTCCGAAGGTCCGTCGCCGCTGTGCTCCGGAGCGTTGCGACCACGGCGCGCTTTTCGCCATGGCGCGCCAGTGTAGTCAGTTGACGAAGAACGCCCAGGAGATCGTGCGGGCGGCCGACTCGCCATCGGCGATGTTCCAGAATCGGGCCGACACCTGCACTTCGCCGGTCGGATACCGGTCGATGGCCTTGTCGGGCCCGGGGGTGAAGAACACTCGATTGCGATTGTTCGGGCGAATTCCCAGCGAGGGGTCGTATGCCGGATTGTCGGGTCCGATCGCGCCGTCGAGTTGATCTTCGGGGATCACGATGCCGTTGATGGTGAGTTGGCCGTCATAGCCCGACAGCAGCTCGACTCCCACCGACGTCTGGCGAAGGACGTGGCTGGCGGGTTCGGGGACCCGCCGGACCACCGCCGGGTCGTCGACCGCGCCGGGGCGACTGGCGGACTCGGGCGACTTCTGCAAGGTCACCACGAGAAAGACCAGTGCCGCGCCCAGCGCGCAGGCCATCAGCACGCGTCGGGGCCATCGCCACGGGTCGGGTGGGCGGGGGAGTGCCTCGAGTACGGCGACAGGATCATCGGACATGGTCGTAGCTCTATTGTGCAGGGGCCGCGGTGCCGGCCCCAAGGTTCGGACCATCCGTCGCCGCGCGGGGGTGCCGCCGGTACTGTCGTTGGGTCAGTGTCTCCTTCTGCGTCCCAGGACGCCATCGGACTGGTGATCGACAACCGGTACCGCCTGGTTGCGAAGATCGGAATCGGCACGTCGGCCACGGTGTATCTGGCCGACGACGTCCGGCTGCGTCGTCGCGTCGCCGTGAAGGTCCTGGCAGAGGCGTTGGCGCAGGAGCCGGCGTTCGTCGAGCGGTTCGGCGCCGAGATGCAAGCCGCGTCGGCGCTTCGCCACCCCCACATCGGCATGATCCATGATTGGGGAGTCGACGACGCGCCCTACGTGGTCGGTGAATACTTCGCCAACGGAAGTCTGCGACGCTTGGCGGACCGTCCGGTCCGACTGTCGCCATCTCAGGCACTGCAGCTCGCGCTGGCCTCTGCCCGGGCGCTGGCCTACGCACACGAGCGGGGAGTGGTCCATCGCAACCTCAACCCGTCGAATCTGTTGTTCGCCGATGACGCCCGGCTCAAGATCACCGACTTCGGCCTCACCCGGGCCTTCGCCGAAGCGGCTTCCACCCAGCCGATGGGCGCCCAGGCCACGACCGGGCGCTACGCGTCTCCCGAACAGGCACGAGGCTCCAGCGTCGATGGCCGGGCCGATGTGTACGCACTGGCGCTCATCGTCGTCGAAGCCGTGAGCGGTCGGGTCCCTTTCGCCGCCGATACGGCACTCGCGACGTTGATGGCCCGGATCGACCGAGCTCCGGAGATCCCTCCCGAACTCGGGGCGATGGCCGGACCGCTGGGGCGGGCGACGACCGTCGATCCGGCCGACCGACTGGACGCCGGTGGTCTCGTCACCGCGCTGATGGCCGTTGCCGACGCGTTCGACGACCCCGATCCGTTGCCGCTGATCGACGAGTCCCCGCGGTTCGAGTCCGATCCGGCCGTCGCCGAGGATCTGCCCGACGACATCACCGTCATCGTGACGCCGGGTTCCGACCATGAGCGGTCCGTCACATCGAAGGTCTCACAGGAGACGGAGCCCACGCCTGGATCCGCCGCCGAAGCGGCGCCCCTGACCGAGCCTGCGAACGCCGATGATGCCGATGACCGGCTCCGAGCCGAGGGGGGCGTTCGAACCGGCGAACCTGAAGTGGCCGGTCCGACCGCGCGGCCGGAAGTCGATGGACCCGGGCGGTCGAAGCACGGCGACGAAGAAGCCGCGTCGACCCGGAAGTCGGCGACCACTGCCGTGGACCCCGACTCGGACGCGTCCGAAGAGGCCCGTCGGAACCACCGCCGTTGGCGTGTCGCCTGGGCCGTGCTCGCCCTGGTGGTCGTCGTGGGTGGCGGCGCCGTCGGCTACCTGGTGTGGCAGGCCCAGCGCACCCCCACCCACCTCGTCCCGTCGGTTGCCGGTCTTTCAGCAGAGGCCGCGCAGTCCCGGCTCGAAGCGCTCGGGTTCGACGTGGGGAGCCGCCACATCCGGCGCGACGGCACCACCGCCGGGGAGCTGCTCGGGGTCGACCCGGCATCGGGAACCCGTCTGTCCGAGGGCGACCGGGTCACGCTGACGGTTTCGAGGGGTCAGAGCCTGGTGACGATCCCCGGGGAACTCGCAGGTGACACGCCCGACGCGGCGAACGAGAAACTGACGCGCCTCGGACTTGTCATCGAACCGCCCACCGAGCTGTTCTCCGAGGACGTCGAACAGGGCCGGGTCATCGGCACCGAACCAGCGGTCGGCGAGCGGATCGAGAAAGGCTCGGCGGTGTCTCTGGTGGTGTCCAAGGGCCCGCAGCCACGAGTGGTTCCCGAGGTGTCCGGCATGAGCGCGGACGAGGCGCAGGCCGCGTTGCGAAACATCGGTCTGGTGCCCGAGGTCACGACGAGACTCGACCCCGCCGTCGACAAGGGGGGCCTGATCGGACTGGATCCCGGATCGGGAACGTCGCTGCCGCGGGGCGCTCAGGTGACCGTCGTGGTGTCGTCGGGGTTGTCGGTGATCGTGCCGAGTCTCGACGGGGTGACGACGGTCGCCGAGGCGATCGAGAAACTGCAGCAGGCCGGCCTGGTGGCGAACAACCTGACCGGTTCGGGCAGCCTTTCGGGACGACCGGTCGCGTTCGACCCACCCGCGGGTCAGGTCGTCGCGAAAGGCAGCCCGGTGAACATCGTCGTGCAGTGACAGCACTCCATGACACCACGGCACGACGTCAGGCGATGACGCCGAGCCGAGCGGCCCGCTGATCAGTCGGTGATGTCTTTGATCTTGTTGGCGATCGTGATCGCGGACGAGTCAGGGGTCGTCTGCATCATCGTCATGATCTTGGTCATGTCGCCGGTGATCTGGATCCGGCCACCCATGAACGCCTGCATGGCCGCCTGTTGGTCCTGCTCGATGAACACGGACTTGGCGGTGGCGTAGTCGGTGGTGATCGTCGTGGGCGCGCCGTCGATGTGGCCGAGGTCGAGTTCGGGCTCGTTCCCGGTGGTGTCCAGGTGCGCCTGGACGGTGCCGTCTCCGAAGGGCGCGTCCTTGACCACGAGGTTGATCTGCACCTGTTGGGTCGCTGGGGGCGCTTCCGAAGCGTTCTCGGCGTAGATGTCGCGCGCCGCGCTCACCCATTCGTCGGAAAGAAACTGAGCCACGTCGATGATCCTTTACTGGATGGTGCTGCCCGCGGGCAGGTTTTCCGGCGGACCCTACCGTGTCGCCAGGTTGGACGCGGAAGAACCCGGTGTGGCGACCTCTTGCGTCGAGGGATCCAGTACCTGACGGGCGATCTCTTCGTCAGCGGCGAGCGAGCACACCACGAACCGGCCGACGAAATGAGCCAGCTCGTTCATCGGCCCCGTGGTGCGACCAGTGCGATGGAAGTGGCCGTAGTAGCCGACCGCGCCGACGACGCCGAGCGCCAGCAGTTCGGCATCGTCGTCGCGGATGGCGCCGCGTTCGATGCCGACCTCGATGAGCTGTTTGGTGTCGGCGGTGTGGATGTCGGTGCCGACCCGGAGCACGTCGGCGAAGGCCCGGTTGACGTTCTCGACTTCCAACAAGGCGAAGAACGGTGCCCGTTCGGCCATGAAGAGCAGGGAGGCCTCGGCACCTTGCCGGATCTGCTGGAGCGGCGTCGCCGAGAGGTCGATCGCGGCGAACTGGGCCCGACGCAATCGCTCGCGGTTCGCCACGACGAGTTCGGTGAACAGCGCCGCCTTGTTCTCGAAATACCAGTAGAACAGGCCCTTCGCGACCCCGGCGGCGCGCACGATGTCGACCACCCGGGTCTCGGCGTAGCCGTGCTCGGCGAACAGCTCGGCCGCGCACTCGAGCAATTGGGTCTTGCGCTTTTCGCCTTGGACGGTGAGCTGTCGCTGGTCGTTCATAATTGCGGCCATCTTGACCAATGCTTGACCCGCCGGTCAATGCCTCTAGCGCTCGAGGTCGCCGCGTCGGCGCGCGCGGTACCGTTGTCGGCCATGACCACTCCCATCATTCCCGGCGCCGAAGCCTGGTCGTCCACCGACGGCGGACCCCACGGTGTGCTCGTGCTCCACGGATTCACCGGCAATCCCCAGTCGATGCGCCCGCTCGCCGAGGCGTTCGCCCGGGCGGGATTCCAGGTCGAATTGCCACTGCTCCCCGGTCACGGCACGACCGTGTCCGACATGATCTCCACTGGATGGCCCGACTGGAGCGCCACTGCCGACAAGGCCTATGTGGACCTCGCCGCCCGGGTAGACAAGGTCGTGATCGCCGGCCTGTCGATGGGCGGCGCGCTCACCGGTTGGCTGGGCGGCCGTCACCCCGAGGTCGCCGGTCTCGTCTTCATCAATGCATTGGCGACCGAACCGCCAGGAGTGCGCGAGCTTGTCCAGTCGATGATCGATGCAGGCGAGACGGTGATGGACGCCATCGGATCGGACATCGCGAAGCCCGGCGTGCGCGAGCTCTCCTACGATGCGACTCCCTTGAAGCCACTCGCCTCGATGTTCGACGCCGCAGACGACCTGGCGAAGGCCTACTCGTCGATCACCTGCCCGGTGTTGGTGTGCAACTCGCCCCAGGATCACGTCGTCCCGATCACCGACAGCGACTACATCGCCGAACACGTGCAAGGACCGGTCGAACGCCTCACGCTCCAGAACAGCTACCACGTCGCCACGCTCGACCACGACGCTGAACTGATCGAAACCGAAGCCGTCGCCTTCGCGAAGCGGGTCACCGACTAGCGCCGGCCCCCTCGCGGACCGCTCGGTCGGGGACCGAGTGACGCTGCGGGCTACGGCATGTCGAGAGCACCCGCATAGGATCGACCGCCGTGACCGAACGCATCACCCGCGACGATGTCGCCCACGTCGCACGGTTGGCCAACCTGGCACTCGACGACGACGAACTCACGACGATGACCGACCAGCTCGCCGCCGTGCTCGACCACGCCGCGGACGTCGAGGCCCTCGATCTCGACGGCGTCGAACCCACCACCCACCCATTGTCGCTGCGCAACGTGTGGCGCGACGACGTCGTCGGTGACACCCTCGACCGTGACGAGGTGCTCGCGGCCGCGCCGGCCGTGGACCGGGACCGCTTCGAGGTGCCCGCCATCCTCGGAGGCGAACCGTGAACCCCGACGTCTCGTCTTCGGCGCGATCCATCGCCACCGCTGTCGCTTCGGGCACGATTTCGGCCGCCGCTGTGGTGACCGACGCGCTGGCGACCATCGACGCTCACGACGACGAGATCAACGCGTTCGTCGCGCTCACCCGCGACGAGGCACTCGACGCCGCTCGACGCGTCGACCAGCAGGTTGCCGACGGAGAGAATCCCGGACCGCTCGCCGGGGTGCCCGTAGCGCTGAAGGACAACCTCTGCACCCGGGGCATAGCCACGACCTGTGCGTCGAAGATCCTCGAAGGCTGGAAGCCCCCCTACGACGCGACCGTGGTGCAACGCCTCGCTGCGGCCGGCGCGATCGTGGTGGGCAAAGCCAACATGGACGAGTTCGCGATGGGCTCGTCGTGTGAGAACTCCGCGTTCGGGCCGACCCGCAATCCTCGGGACCCCTCCCGGGTGCCGGGTGGTTCTTCGGGCGGCAGCGCCGCGGCCGTTGCCGCGGGGTTCAGCCCGCTTGCGCTGGGCAGCGACACGGGTGGGTCGATCCGCCAACCTGCGGCGCTCTGCGGGGTCGTGGGGGTCAAACCCACCTATGGCGCGGTGAGCCGCTACGGGTTGATCGCCTTCGCCTCGAGTCTCGACCAGATCGGTCCCTTCGCGAACGACGTCGCCGACGCGGCGTTGTTGCTCGAGGTGATCGCCGGCCACGACCGTTTCGATTCGACGTCGATCCCTCAGGGTGCGCCCGAGATCTCGGTACACCTCGACGACGGGGTCGACGGGCTGCGGGTGGGCGTGGTGACCGATCTGCTGGGCGACGGCATCGCCACCGACGTTGCCGGCCGGGTCCGTGCGGCCGCCGATGCGTTGTCTGCCGCGGGTGCAACCGTGGGCGAGGTGGCGATCCCCGAGCTCTCCTACGCGCTGTCGGCATACTACCTGATCGCCCCGGCAGAGGCGTCCAGCAACCTCGCCCGCTTCGACGGGGTCCGCTTCGGTCTGCGGGTCGACGCCCCCACCACCGCGGAGATGATGGTCGCCACCCGCACGGCCGGGTTCGGTCCCGAGGTCAAGCGCCGCATCATGCTCGGCACCTATGCGTTGTCGGCCGGCTACTTCGACGCCTACTACGGCAAGGCGCTGAAGGTCCGCACGCTGATAGCTGAGGCGTTCGCCCGGGTCTACGGCGACTATGACGTGCTGCTCACTCCCACTTCGCCGACCACGGCGTTCGAGTTGGGTGCCACCACCGATCCGCTGTCGATGTACCTCAACGACGTGTGCACGATCCCCTCGAACCTGGCGGGCGACCCGGCAATGTCGGTGCCTTTCGGCGTCGGCGACGACGGACTTCCCGTCGGCGTCCAAGTGCTCGCTCCGGCCCTGGGTGAGGTCCAGATGTTCCGGGTGGCCGCCGCACTCGAGCAGGCCGCGGTGCCGAAGGTCGCGTCATGAGCGACGAAGCGGTACTCGACGACGGCTACGTGATGGTCGTGGGCCTCGAGGTCCATGCCGAGTTGGCGACGGAGTCCAAGATGTTCTCGGGCGCTCCGAACTCCTACGGCGCGGAGCCCAACACCAACATCGACCCGGTCACCCTCGGTCTGCCCGGTTCGCTCCCGGTGCTGAACAAGCGGGCCGTGGAGTTGGCGATCCGGCTCGGTCTGGCATTGCAGTGCACCGTGCAACCATCGGTGTTCGCCCGCAAGAACTACTTCTACCCGGACATGCCGAAGGATTTCCAGATCTCCCAGTACGATCGACCGATCGACGTCGACGGCTTCTTGGAGCTGCCGTCTGGCAAGCGGATCGGCGTCGAGCGGGCGCATCTCGAAGAGGACACCGGCAAGTCGACCCACGTCGGCGGGTCGGGGCGGATCTCGGGTGCCGACCATTCGCTGGTCGACTACAACCGGGCCGGGGTGCCGTTGCTGGAGATCGTGTCCCGACCCGACATCGCCTCCTCCGAAGAGGCCCGGGCATATGCATCGGAGCTCCGGGCGATCCTGGTGGCCACCGGCGTGTCGGATGGTCGCATGGAAGAAGGCTCGATGCGGGTCGACGCGAACGTGTCGGTGCACCGACCGGGTGAGCCGCTCGGGACACGTTGTGAGATCAAGAACCTGAACTCATTGCGCTCGCTCGGGCGCGCGGTCGACTACGAGGCCCGCCGTCAGGTCGACGCGCTCGCCGCGGGCGAGACGATCCGCCAGGAGACCCGCCTGTGGGACGAACAGGTCGGGCGCACCGCGACGATGCGGGTCAAAGAGGACGCGGATGACTACCGCTACTTCCCCGAACCCGACCTGGTGCCCATCGATCCCGACGCGGCGTGGATCGACGACATCCGCCGCACGCTGCCGATGCTGCCCGCCCGACGTCGAGAGCGCCTGGTCGAGGTCGCCGGAGCGACCGGTGAGCAGACCCACGCGGTCGGCGTCATCGTCGAACGCGGCGCAGACGACCTCGCATTGGGTCTGATCGAGGCGGGGGCG
>DASSYG010000308.1:0-5932 GCA_035703405.1 Acidimicrobiales bacterium
CTCGATGCCCAACACGTCGTGGTAGACGAGTACCTGACCGTCACAGTGCACGCCTGCGCCGATCCCGATCGTGGGAACGTCGAGCGCGTCGGTGACGACCTCGGCCACTTCGGTGGGTACCCCTTCGAGCACGATGGCGAAACACCCCGCCTCCTGGATCGCCCGGGCGTCACGCACCAGTTCACGCGCGGCGTCGTCGGACTTGGCCTGCACCCGGAACCCGCCCATCGCGTGCACCGACTGCGGGGTGAGTCCGAGGTGGCCCATCACGGGGATCTCCGCGTCGACCAATGCGGTGATCATGCCGACCCGCTTGGAGCCGCCTTCGAGCTTGACGGCCTGCGCGCCGGCACGGATCAGGGTCGCGGCGTTGGTGACGGTGTCGGCGACCGACACGTGGTAGCTCAACCAAGGCAGATCGGCGACGACGAGGCTCGTCGGCCCCGCCCGGCGGACCGCCGCGGTGTGGTGGGCGATGTCATCGACGGTGACCGACAACGTGTCGTCGTAGCCCAGCACGACCATCGCGACCGAGTCACCGACCAGGATCAGATCGGCACCCGATTCGGACACCATCCGCGCCCCTGGCGCGTCGTAGGCGGTGACCATCACGAGAGGATCGGATCCGTTGCGGACCTTGGACTTCGCTATCCCGGGGACGCTGGTGCGACCCCGCTTCGGCGTAGGTGACATCGAAACCTCCTTGGCACCGTCCAGGGCACGAGCGGCTCCCGGCGGTGACCAAAACGCTACACGCCGGGGCGCGTCGACCAACAAGTCGCGAGGTCGGGCGCGGCGGTCGCCGTCTACTGGACGGGAGCAACCGTGGGCGGCGGCGTGACCGGCGGCTGGGTCACGGGAGGCGCGGTGTTTTCAGGCGCGGTCTCGGGGACCGTCGGCGGCGGTCCCCCTCCACCGCCGTCACCGTCTCCCTGGCCGCCGCCATCGTCACCCTGTTCATTGCCCGAGTTCCCCTGCCAGACCGTCGTGGCGGGGCCGGACTGGGAGCCGCCCGACTGGGATCCACCCGACTGGGAACCATCCGAGACCTGCTGGCGGATCGGGCTGCCGTCCTCGAAATCTTCGACGGTCAGCGCCGGCGACAGATACCGCGTCCCACCCCAGGAGGTGAGGAACTTCCCTTCGCCGAGCGCGTCCTCACCCACCGCAGGAAAGTCCTGGGGCTTGGTGTCGGCGAGTGCCGCCTTCATGAAGGTGCGCCAGATCTCGGTCGGGTAACTCGCGCCCGCGAACGACGACGGCATCACTCTGCCGCCGCTCTCATAACCCATCCACACCGACGCGGTCAGACCCGGCACGAAGCCGGTGAACCACGCGTCGGTGTTCTCTTCGCCGGCCTCGAGGTCGTCACCGGTACCGGTGTCGGCCACGGCAACGGTGCCGGTCTTGCCCGCCGCTGGTCGGCCGATGTCGGCGGAGGTGGCCGTGCCTTCTTCGATCACCTTCTGCAACGCGTAGACGACCCGGGCGTTCTGGGTCGCTGTGAGCACCTGTTCGCGGGTCGGGGTGTAGCTGGCGAGCACGTTGCCCGAGCGGTCCTCGACGCGGGTCACCATCGTGGCGTCCATCCGGACGCCATTGCGGGCGAAGGTACTGAACGCGTCGGCCACCTGCACGACCGGGATGTTCGCGGAACCCAGGACGTAGGCGGGCAGGTAGTGAGGCTTGCCGGCGCTCATCTCGAAACGACTGGTCACCCCGAGTTCGTGCGCGGTCTGTACCACCTGTTTCGGGCCGAGGTCGAACATGATGTTGACGTACGCCGAGTTGATCGACTGCGCGGTGGCGTCGACGACCGAAGCCACGCCCGAGGTGCAACAGTCGCTCCGGACCGGCCAGTCCTCGGTCAGCACACCAGGATGCTCCGAGGCGAGGAACGTGGTCTTGTACGGCGCGGGCACCGACGACGTGATCGCATAGTCGTGCTTGGCCAGATCCGCGAGCGCGAATGCCTTGAAGGTGGAGCCGATCTGACGTCCGGTGCCCCCGGCACCGGTGGCGAGGTTGACCTTGTTCGTGTCGTAGTCGGTGCCGCCCATCATCGCCACGACCTGTCCCTTCCCGTCGACCGCGGCGAGTGCGCCCGAGGGGTGATCGTCGAAGTTCAGCACCGAGGTCACCGCCTCGTAGGCCTGCTTCTGCCGTTCGGGTTCCAGGGTGGTGTAGATGCGCAGCCCGCCGTTGAAGACTCTGTGCTTGCCCAGTTGTTCGACGAGACCTTCGATGACCGACTGGACGAAGTAGCGGGCGGCATAGGGGTCGTCGCCGGTCTTGCCAAGAGGCCCGCCCAGCCAGTTGACCCCGGTGGTCGGGTGGTAATCGATCACGCCGAGCGACGCCGATGAGGCCTCGAGGCGCTGCGCGGCGTCGATCATGTTGTTCTCGGACATGTTGCGCAGCACGAGATTGCGCAACGACAACGCCTTCGCGTCGTCCTGAGCCCAACTCGGATTTCTGACGATGCCGGCCAGGAACGCGGCCTGGGAGAGGTCGAGGTCGGCTGCGTCGACGTCGAAGTAGGTCTGGGCCGCGGCCTGCACGCCGTATGCACCACGACCGAAGTACACCAGGTTCAGGTAACGCTCGAAGATCTGTTTCTTGGTGAGTTGCTGTTCGAGCTTGACCGACAGGATCGCCTCTTTGATCTTGCGTTCGAAGGTCCGCTCGGAGGTCAGATAGGTGAGTTTCACGTACTGCTGGGTGAGGGTGGACCCACCGTGGGTGGTGGCCCCGCCGCGGATGTCGAGCCACGCAGCGCGGGCGATGCCGACGGGGTCGACGCCGCCGTGGCGGAAGAAGTCCTTGTCCTCCGCGGCGAGCACCGCGTTCTGCATCTCGGGTGAGATGTCGCTCAAGGGCACCACGACCCGATTCACATCGCCGTGCAGTGATGCGATCGCGTTGGTCTCGTTGCAGTCCTCGGCCACGTTGGCGGCGCACACGAACGACGTCTGGTCGACGATCGGATTCGTCGTGGGGATCTGCACCTGGGACGCGACCCAGAGCACCCCGACGAGTGATGCGACCACGATCACGCCGAGGAAGAACAGCGGGCGACGGGCGCGCCACAGCAGTGACCGACGCGATGCGCCCGGAGCGTTCGGATCAGAGGCCGCCGATCGGCGTTTTCGCGCATTGCGTTTCGTCATAGATCACACGCCGCGCCGAGGAACGAGGCAGACGAAAAGGCTACCAGCGCTCCTTCGATCACCCACATGCCCGCGCGGGCGGACGCTCAGGGAACCTCAGCGGCCCTCGATCGGAAACGACCGCATCAGGTGGTTCCACCAGCATTCGGTGCACACTTCGACGACGTAGGCGGTGAAGGTGCCACGGCGGCGGGCGATCTTGGCGAGTTCCCCACGACTCGACAGGCACCGCCCCGACGCGGGCAGGCGCGTGCCGAACACGTAGGTGACCAGCACGATGTCGTCGGCGTCGCAGATCGGGCACGGTCGCTGCGAGGCGAGACCGAGTGCCGATGCGTTCCGGCGCAATTCGGGGTGTGCATCGCACACTTCGTTGCGGGCGATCCGACCGGCACGGTATTCGGACAGCAGCGCCTGGCGCGCGAGTCGATAGTCGATCTCGCCGGAACCCTTGAACCGGGCAGGAGCGGCGACGCTTCGAGCAGCCACGGTTCCCCACGCTACCGGCAACGACCACGGCGTGCTCCCGAAGCTTCCGGCCCGTCGTTCGTCAACGATCGCTGAGTGGCCCTCATTGGAACGACGTCACGACGAGCAGGTTGACAACAGGTCAACGACGGGGGCACACTGTCGACATATCACTTCGATACCTCGATTCGATATAATCTCTTCGTCATGAGTCTTCTCGACCTCTCTCTTCTCGGCCTGCTGGCCGACCAGCCCCTGCACGGTTATGAGCTGTCCAAGCGGCTGCGCGACCAGGGTCGCGGCGCCGTTTCCTACGGCGCGCTCTACCCGGCACTCGGACGGCTCGACCGCAAGGGTCTGATCACATCGGTGGCGGCAGCCGAACAGGTCACGACGGCCGCGCCGATGACCGGGTCGCTGGGCGCCGAAGTCGCCCGGCTCCGTCGGGGCGTCACCAGCCCGGCGGGACGCTCCAAGCGCAAACGCAAGGTGTACACGATCACCGACGGTGGTCGTCGGCGGTTGCACGAACTGCTGACCGCCCCGGCAGACGACGACCGCGCGTTCGCCGCGCAACTGGCCGCGGCCGGGCACCTCGCCCCGCACGAACGACTGGAATTGTTCGGCCATCGCCGGCGCATGCTGCGCGAACGCCTCGGCGAGGAAGCGCCTCACCTGCTCGATCGCTACCGCACCGCGTTGCGTGAACGTGACCGGCTGGCCGACGAAGCCGAGATCGAGTGGCTCGAGCATCTCATCGCCGCCGAACACGCCGACACGTCGTCGGTCCGATCAGCGGCACTCGTCGGCGCACCCGCCGACACCGATCCCTCCGTCGACTCCCCGGTCGACGTCACTCCCCGAACCGTTGGAGGTTCCCAACCATGAGCACCATCCGTCTCGCCATTGCCGGTGTCGGCAACTGCGCGAACTCCCTGATCCAGGGCCTCAGCTACTACGCGGAGGCCAAAGACGGCGACGAGGTCCCGGGCCTCATGCATGTCAACCTCGGCGGCTATCACATCAACGACATCGAGTTGGTCGCCGCGTTCGACGTGGACGCCACCAAGGTCGGCCAGGACGTGTCCAAGGCCATGTGGGGCGGGCTCAACAACACGATCCGCTTCGCGGACGTGCCCGAGACCGGTGTGAGGGTGCAGCGTGGCCCGACCATGGACGGTTTCGGCAAGTACTACGCGCTCAGCGCCGAAGAATCCCCTTTCGAGCCGGTGGATGTGACCCAGGCGTTGCGTGAGGCCGAGGTCGACGTGCTGGTCTCCTATCTGCCGGTGGGTTCCGAAGAAGCCCAGAAGTACTACGCCCAGTGCTGTCTTGACGCGAAGGTCGCGTTCGTCAATGCCATTCCGGTGTTCATCGCCTCGAATCCCGAGTGGGCGCAGAAGTTCGTCGACGCCGGCGTGCCGATCATCGGTGACGACATCAAGTCCCAGGTGGGCGCGACGATCGTGCACCGCATCCTGTCCCGCCTCTTCGAGGACCGTGGCATGGTGCTGGACCGCACCTACCAGCTCAACGTGGGCGGCAACATGGACTTCAAGAACATGTTGGAGCGTGAGCGTCTGGAATCCAAGAAGATCTCCAAGACCCAGTCGGTGACCTCCCAGATCGATCACGGCATCGCCGACGACGACGTCCACATCGGACCAAGCGACCACGTCCCGTGGTTGCAGGACCGCAAGTGGGCCTACATCCGTCTGGAGGGTCGCAACTTCGGTGACGTGCCGTTGAACCTCGAGCTCAAGCTCGAGGTGTGGGACTCACCGAACTCCGCCGGGGTGATCATCGACGCCGTCCGCTGCGCCAAGCTCGGCTTGGACCGTGGCCTGTCCGGCCCGCTGGAAGGCCCCTCGGCGTACTTCATGAAGTCGCCGCCGGTGCAATACCACGACGCCGACGCCCACACGATGGTCGAGCAGTTCGCCTCGGGCGAAGCCTGAGCTCCGCGCCGCGTCAGAAGGATTGGCCGCCCGGCGGCGGCCCTGGAGGCGCAGCAGGCGGGGGTGGTGACGCAGGCGGTGGCGACGTCGGAGCCGACGCCGGACCCGGAGGCGGCGGTGTCGTGGGGTGCGGGTCGGCGCCCGACCCGGTTGCCGGCGGTACGGTGCCCTGAGCGGCGGCCTGCTTCTGGATCTGGCCCATCACCGAACCGAACTGACTGGTGAGGCCTTTGAGCTGGTCCATCGAGAACGGCATGCCGCCCGCTCCCTGCACGGCGGTGTTGTTGGCGCCCGACATGTTCGCGTTCGACAAGCCGGTCAGCGTCCGGACCTTCT
>DASSYG010000371.1:0-17621 GCA_035703405.1 Acidimicrobiales bacterium
GCGTCGGGCCGGACCGCCGCATCGCCGACAGCCAGGTCGTACAGCCCGAGGGTCGGCACGATCGGCACTCGCCCGGCCGGGGTGACGTACCCACGACCCATCGACTCGAGGTGGGACATCACCCCGTCGGCGGTGGCCAGCCCGAACGCCGAGCCGCCGGTGAGCACCACCGCGTCGATCGCCGCCACGTGCCGGTTCGGATCCAGAAGAGCGACCTCGCGGCTCGCCGGGCCTCCGCCCCGGATCTCACCCGACGCGACGGTACCCTCGGGCACGATCACAACGGTGCAGCCGGTGCGGGCCACCGGGTCGGTCCAGTGGCCGACCGCCACCCCTGCCACGTCGGTCAGCAACCCTGCTCGGTCGGCGCTCACGCCTCGGAGGCTAGTGCGGCGACCATCAGTGGTCGCGGGGTCGGGTGTGCTTCGCCCCCGGAATGGAACTCGCCATCAGCAACGTCTGGGGTGCTCATCGACGGACCGGTCTCTGATCGGCCCGGCTGCCGGCACCTGCGAGCCTTGCCGGGGCGTGAAGCCGGTGGATCGTCGATTCAGAGGCACCTGGGGTATCGGGTCGAGTTGGCGTTGGTCGGATTGTCGTCGATGATGCCGTTGACCAGTGAGGCGATCGCCCGAAGGTGAGATCCAGTGGGGGACTTGGTCGTCGTCGAGGGTCATCGACCAGCCATTCCGGTGGCTGACCCCGTGGTGGTGGCGACACAGGGCGATCAGATTCGACAGATCGGTCGCACCACCCTTGTGCCAGTCGAAGACGTGATGATGATCACACCAATCGATCGGTGCGTCGCAGCCGGGGAAGGTGCACCCGCCGTCGCGGATGGCGATGGCGCGGCGCTGGGCGGTGGTGGCGAGGCGTGCAGTGTGACCGACGTCGACGGGGATCCCCATCTCGTTCATCACCACGGCCCACAGATCGGGGTCACAACCCCAGACGTCGGCCGCGGCACGGGGAAGCGGGGTGCCCTCGGCGTCGCAGATCTCGTGATCGTGCAGCAACAGGGTGACCTCGGCGCGCGGTGCCGATCCGCTTCCGGGTTCGGCACCGACAGCGATGCGAGCCATCTCAGCCAAAGCGAGGGCCTGGAGCACGCTGCGCTTGGGGATGGTCAGGTCCGGGGCGAGTTCGTGGTCTTGGCGGAAGCGCTTGTAGAGCGCGTCGGTCATCGCGTCCAGCGCGGTGCGCACGAGCAGACCATTCGCGGCATCCAGGGTGCCGGTCAGGTCGGTTGATCCGTCGAGGGTCTTTGCGAGTCGCAGCTCGTTGCCCTCGTAGGGGTCAGGCTCACGTCCATCGGCGTCGGCGTGTTCGGCCAATGCGATCACGTCGCGTTTCCATTGCGGAAATGTCGAGGCCTCAGCGAGCGCGATGATTTCATCCTGAGAACCGATCAAGATGTCGGTTATCCGAGGGTTGTCGACGTCGCTGAGCGTCTTCGCGTGATCGAACGAGAGGCGCCCGTCGGACATGGCGTCGTCGACGCGGTCAAAATGGTTCCGCAACGAACGCCCCACCCGCATCCGCCCGGTGATCGGCCCACGATTGCATCCCGCGGCTGCCGAAACCCACGCAGTGGTACGCATCCCGTGGACCCGGTCGGTGGTGCCCCGCGCGTCGAGTTCGGCGAGCCGATGCGCCTGCGCGGTCTCGGCAAGGCTGATCAACTTCTCCAGATCGACCGTGTCGGTGAGCAGTTCGTCATCGCTACATACGCGCACGTCGACCCCAGCCATTTCACGACTCATATCGAGAAGCGTTCCGGTGTCGAACATGCCCCCATCCTAGAAAGAGGGTGTGACATTCTGAGCCCGCAATCACTGAATATTGAGAAGAATCCAGAAAAGTCTCGAGGCATGGCTCGAAGATGGGATCTGACGCCCTCTGACCTCGGTTGATCGGACCATCGCTCGCACGATGCAGCGCCCCTCTGGCGCCGTCGCTGAACCAGCACCGGCGTCGGCCGACGACCGCGTTCACCCGCCGCCGGCCGTTCAGGCGGAGGTAGGGTCGCACGCATGTCCAACGCACTCGACCGCTACACCCGAGCTTCGGAAGGGTTCGAGACTCGCTTGCGCGGCGTGGGGCCCGACCAGTGGACCGCGTCGACCCCGTGTGAGGACTGGAATGTCAGCGCCCTGGTCACTCACCTGATCGGCAGCCACCACCTGATGCTGTCGACGCTCGACCAGGCCCACGACACCCCAGGGGAGGGCGACGATCTGCTGCCGGTGTGGTCGGCGACCCGAACCGCGGTGCTCGACGCCCTCGGCGATGAAACCACCGCCTCGAAGATCGTGGCGAGCCCTTTCGGTGAGATGCCCTTTTCCGGTCTCGTCGGTGGACTGTTGTGTGGCGACACGTTGTTCCACACCTGGGACCTGGCACGGGCTACGGGCCAGGACGAAACCCTCGACGGTGGTCTGTGCGCGACCCAGCTCGAGATGATGCTGCCACTCGACGAGCTGATCCGGACCCCCGGCTTCTTCGGCCCGAAGCTCGACGCTTCCGACGACGCGACCAGCCAGTCGAAGCTGTTGCTCTTCGGTGGTCGTCGACCCTGAGCGTCGCTGATCCGGTGCCGAGCGATCCGGTCATGAATGCCGCCGCCGATCGGTTCATCACCACGCTTCGCGACATCTCCGGCCCGACCGGAGTCGTCGACGATCCAGAACTGACGACCCGTTACCGCTGGGATTGGACCGGGCGGTTCGGCACCGACGCGCCGGTCACCGTGGCCCGTCCCGGCACCGCCGACGAGGTCGCCGCGATCGTCGAGGTGTGTGCCGAGCGACAGGTTGCGATCGTTCCCCAAGGAGGAAACACTTCTCTGGTAGGTGGCTCGGTGCCCGTCGCGGGTGAGCTGGTGCTGTCGACCGAACGGCTCAGCGGCATCGGATCGGTCGACGCAACGACCGGGTCGCTGACGGCTGGGGCCGGCACCCCGCTCGCTGTGGTGCAACAGGCCGCGGCACGCGCCGGGTGGCGTTACGGCGTGGACATTGCCAGCCGCGACTCGGCCACGATCGGCGGCACCGTGGCCACCAACGCCGGAGGCCTGCATGTGTTGCGCTACGGCACGACCCGTGCCCAGGTGACCGGAGTCGCCTTCGTGGACGGCACCGCGGCGCGCCACGGGATGAGCCGGGCGACGCTACGGGACAACACCGGCTATGACCTGCCCAGCCTGTTGTGCGGGAGCGAAGGCACCCTCGGGGTCATCACCGCCGTCCGGGTCCGATTGGTCCCCGAGTTCACGTTTCGGACCGCCGCCCTGTTGCGTTTCGCCAACCCGCGCGATGCGGCGGTCGCGGTCGAAGCGTTGCGCGGGGTGTTGCCATCGGTGGAGTCGGCCGAGTTCTTCTTCGCTCCCGGGTTGGAACTGGTGTGCGCCACGTTCTCCTACCCGCCTCCCTTCGTCGAGACTGTCGGCGGGTACGTGCTCGTCGAGGTCGCAGACACCGACGACCGGACCGCAGCATTGGGCGCCGCCGTCGAGAGCCTGTCGGGTGTCTCCGATGTCGCCGTGGCCGACGACCCAGCGGGACTGGCGCGCCTGTGGCGTTACCGCGAACGGCACACAGAGGCGATCGCCACGGTCGGGGTCCCCCACAAGCTCGACGTCGCGGTGCCCCCGGGCTCACTGGCCGAGTTCGTCGCCCGGGTGACCAACGTGGTCGGAGCGGTCGATCCCGACGCACGGGTGTGGTTGTTCGGCCACGGTGGCGAGGCGAGCGTGCACGTGAACGTCACCGGCCCGGCTGACGACGACGATGCCGTCGACGATGCTGTGCTCGCCCTGGTCGTGGACATGGGCGGGTCGATCAGCGCCGAACACGGCATCGGCACGGCGAAGCGGGCCTGGATCGATCGGATCCAGGATGAGCCCGAACGGCGACTCCGCGCCCGGCTGCGCGACGCTTTTGACCCCCACCGCATCTTGAACCCCGGAGTGCTCACCGGTTCGCGGTGACCGTCGCGGGCACCCGCAGGTGTTCGACCCGATCGTCGTCGAAGGAGCGAGTCGCGACCAGATCCGGCACGACCCGACCGGCGGCGTCGGTCGGTTGCACGACGACGGTCGTCCGGCGGGGACGGGCGCTCGGCTGCGGCGAGATGGTGAGCCGGTAGTCGTTCCCGGCGTCGAGCGACCCTTCGAGTTCGATCTCGATGGTCATCGTGCCCCCGGGCGGGATGGTCACCGTCTGAGAACCGACCCAGGCGCCGAGTTCTCGTTGTACCTGGATGCCGGCTGTCACCCCGTCGATCGACAGCGCAGTCGGGCGGAGCGCCGAGTAGAGACTCACCGCGACGGTGTCGGAACCGAAGGGCCGTCCGTCGACTTTGCCAGCGCGGGTGTCCTGGTTGCCCAGTATGTACGCCGGCTCGCCCGACGACGGAGCGTGATTGACGAAGGTGACCCGGGCGGTGGCGTGCGTCGCGCCCGTTGCGGGGTCATGACGGACCGTGTACCGCGTGGTCTGGTCGAGGTAGTAGTCGGCCTTGTTGGTCGATGCGTTGCTGATGCGAACCGACAACAGGTCGTCGCCCCTTGGTTCGGGGAACGCTCCGGTCAGTCCCACCGATTCGAGATAGGACTGAACGGCCGGGTCGGTCGTCGAGAACAGCAACCGTCCCTGGTGCACCATGGGAGACAGCGCGTCGGTGATGCTTCCGAGCGTGGGGAGGTCGCCCTCGGTCAGCGCCTCGAACGTGGCTTCGGCGGTCGCCGAGAGCAGGTCGACCCGTTCGTCGATGCGTCCGGAGTACCTCAGGTACTGGTCGTGCATGAGGTAGTCGGCGGCGGTATCGGAGTCGATGCGGTACCACGAGTCTGTGGGAAACACCGGGCCGGTGAGCTCCAGCAAGGCGCCGAGCGCGATCGGGTCGACATACAGCACGCCGTCGATGCGGGTGCCCATGGACTGGCGGTAGAGCTCTCCGGTCACCTTCGCGACCGTCGGAAAGTCAGGGGACGCCGAGACGTTCTGCAGGTAGCGCTCGGGCTGGAGTCGGGAGTACCTGGCCAGGTAGTCCTGCGGACCCGAGACGCTGCGGGTGCGCCAATCCGAGGCGTCGTTGAGTTCGTCGATGTGGCCGTGTCGTGCCAGTCGCACCTTCCCGTCGTGGGCTTCGAGTTCCGCCCAGGCCCCGATGAAACCGCCGAGACCACGCGACTCGGCCGGGTTCGCGAACAACACCAGATAGCGCTTCGGACGATCCGCTCCGAGCAGCATCGGCGCGGCGTCGATGGCCTGGAGTGCCGCTTCGGCCTGGGGGACGGCATCGGTGAGCTCGGTCCGGTACTCGCCGACGCGGCGCTGCAGCGATCCCAGTAGCCAGGGTGACGTGGCGGCGTCGACGCGGTCGAGGGTCTGTCTGGTCGAGGAGATCGTCGCGGCGAGTGGTCCTCGCATGGTCTCGAGCCGGTCCAGGTCGAACGTGCCGTTCGAGCCGCGCAGCTCACGGTACGGCGCGACCGTCACGACTTCGAGCGCGTCTGCAGTGACTGCACGCCCAGAATCGGCGGCGGTCGTCACGAGGCGGGCATGCTGGGCGAGCACCGGCACCGCGTACGCCAACTTCATCAGCGGCGAGTGCTGTTTGTGCTGGGCCTTCGAGAAGAACTCGCGGGCGACGAAGAGCTGAAGGGCCGCGGGAGTCTGTCGACCGGCAGCGGCACTGTCCGCCCCGTTCTGCGCGTACTCGAGACCATGTTGCATCGCCGAGTTCGAGGACCGGACGGTGAATGCGAAGCCGGCCGAGGCGATGAGGACGAATCCGACGAGCGCACCGCCGGTGACCCGGATCCGCCGCTGGACCAGCGTCCCTGCTCCCCGGTAGCCCGATACCACGACCGACACCGTCACCACGCCGGTGATCAGAGCAGTGAAGCCGAATCGGCCGATCGGAGCCGTGCGCAGGAGTCCCTGCACACTCAACGCGCCGATCAGCGCACCGACGACCGGCGTCCGACGAGCCGGCCGCAGGATCGCGGCGACGGTCAGCGCCGACGCGACGAGTCCGATTCCCAGACCCCACACCGAACCGGCCAGGACGGCGGCCGCTCCCGCGAGCAGACACCACGTCCAGGGTCGACTGCGTGCGGCGAACCACACCACCACCCCTGCCAACGCGGCGCGTTCGATCACGTCGATGACGGCGGTCCCGGTCGGATCGGCAGGGGCGAAGCCGGCGGCGCACGCGCCGATGACGACGACGGTCCACACGATCAGAAAATCTCTCGATTCGGGAGTACTCGTGGATTGCGGCACGCCTCTCCCGGACGGTGCAGGTTGCAACGGTGCGAGATGCTGTTGACAAACCGGCACCAGAATGCAACTAATGTACCGTGAGCCGCGGCCATCCGGTCGGCGGGAGTCTGTCTGCGGTGACGAACTGCTCACCGCTGGAGGTCCGGGATACATGAAGAGCACGAAACGTCGCACACCACTGGTGCTGATCGCAGCGGTGCTTGCCCTCGCCTGCGGTTTGTTCACCGTCACGTCGAGTACCGCCGGTGCCGCCGACGCTTGCGTCGTCGACCCCAACGACTACGGATCCTCGGTGGTGCTCGGTACGAGCGCGACCTCGGCCGACAACGGCACGTCGGTCGACATCATCGGATCGGGTTTCCCGGCCGACTGTGATGTCACGCTCGAGGTCGATGGTGCGACCATCGCCACGGTGACCACCGGCGCCGACGGGGCCTTCTCCTACACCTGGGACATCCCGGGCGACGCCGAACCCGGTTCGGTGACCATCGCGGCGACCGCTGCCGGACAGGTGCTCGCGACCACGACCCTCGAGATCGTCGACGCACAGCCGACGACGACGCCGGGTTCGGCCACCACCGTGACCGGCACGAACGGCGGCGGCACCGGTACGTCGACGACGGGTGGCAGCACGTTGCCCGCGACGGGTGCCCAGATCGCCGTGCTGGTCGTCGGCGGCCTGGTGATGCTCGCAGCCGGTGCTGCGCTGCTCATGTGGAACCGCGGTCGTCGGGTCTCCACCCAGATCTGATCGTCGGCGGCTTGACCGCGACAATCTGAAAGCCTGCATCGGGACCCCTCCACGGAGGGGTCCCGATCTGTTTGCGCCTACGATCGCCGCGTGGATCTCACCCTTCCGACCGTCATGGCACTGGCGGTGCTCGGCGTGTTCGCCGGCTGGCTGGGCGCGATCATCGGCATCGGTGGCGGCATCGTCATCGTGCCGGTGTTGGTACTGGTCTTCGGGTTCGACATCCGGATCGCGGTCGCCACGTCGCTCGTGGCGGTCGTGGCGACCTCCACCGCCGCGGGGAGCGCCTATGTGGGCAAGGGGACGGCCAACATGCGCCTCGGCATGACGCTCGAGGTCGCCACGACGATCGGTGGCATCATCGGCGGACTTGTCGCGGTGCTGATCGCCCCGTCGGTGCTCTCGGGGATCTTCGCCGTGGTCATGTTGATCACCGCGGCACTGGTCGGACGACGCGGCGACCCCGACCCTGTGCCCGGCGAAGATGGGTCAGGCCAGGGAATGGCACCGGACGACGCTGCCGGGCCAACTTTCGGCGAGCCGATCGGGTGGGAGCAACCCGGGTCGCTTGCCGGGGCGTTCTACGACGACCACGTGGGCACACTCGTGACCTACCGCGCCGAACGGGTCGGGGTCGGGGGGGCGATCTCGCTGCTCGCCGGAACGGTCTCGGGCATGCTCGGGGTGGGCGGCGGCTTCATCAAGGTGCCCGCGATGACCGAAGGCATGCGCGTGCCCATCAAGGTGGCGGCGGCCACGTCGAACTTCATGATCGGAGTGACCGCGATCGCCAGCCTGTTCGTCTATTTCGCCCGAGGCTACGTGCACCCCTACACCGTCGTGCCCGTCGCGCTCGGCGTGGTCGCCGGGGCGTCCCTCGGTGCGGCGACGTCGTCGAAGGTGCACCCGTCGGTGTTGCGCAAGCTCCTCGTGGGGGTCCTGGTGTTCGTCGCGATCCAGATGGCCCTCGCCGCCTTCGGAGTCGACTTTGGCCGCTGACGGGTTTCCGATGGATGCGGCGGTGACCGAAGAGGTACATCGCGTGCAGCGCATCATCCAGTTGGTGCTGCGCGGGGGTCTGGTCGTCGCGGTGGTGCTCATGGCGATCGGTCTCGCGCTGAAGATCGCCTCGGGCTCGCATCACTCGGCCGACGTGAAGTTGTTCTCGATTCTCGACGCCGCGTCGACGGCCGATCTGGTCATGGCGCTCGGTGTGCTCGCGCTCGCGCTGACCCCGGCTTTTCGGGTGATCGCTCTGGTGGTGCTGTGGGCACGCGAACGCGACTGGCGTTTCGTCGGTGTTGCGGTCGCAGTGATCGTGACGCTGGGTCTTGCGGTGGTCGTCGGCCATGGCTGAGCCACGCCGGGCCGACCTGGTGGCCACCGCAGCCGCCCGGCGTCACTCGCGAAGGACGAGCACCACCGCCATCGCCGTGTGCCACGCCGCGTGGGCCTGCCAGATCGAATCCGGTCGACACAGCGGCCCGCCGGTTCGCCCGAACAAGTGACCGAGCGCTCCTCCGGCCGCGACGAGCGACTCGGCGATGGGTTGCCACCCGGACCCCGTTCCGGTACGGGACCGGCGAACGCGGGCGACCTCGGCCACCGACGCGCCGGCACCGACAACGACCTGTGCGGGCAGCGACCACGGCGACATTGCGGCCGCCGTGGCGACACCGGGCAGCGCCGCGAGCACGACGCGTGACGGTGGACGGGATGTCACCCGGGACACGTCGGCGACGATGAGGGCACCCAGCATCGTGATCAACGACGCATCGTGCAGGATCCGGCCCGGGCGCGTGCCCGGTCCGTGGTAGGCGACGCTTCCCAGGCCGGCCGCGACCGCAGACCAACCGAGTGCGGTCTCGGCCGTGCCGGCACCCACTGGCGCATCGGGCGGTTGGCGACGTCGCGCCCGGGCGACGAGTGCCAGGCCCGCGACCGTGAACGCCAGAGACGACACCGTATTGACCGGTTGGGCGATCGGACCTTTGCGGCAACGCTCACAGTCCGCGGCGGCGACGTGGTCGACGGTGCTCATGGCGCGTCGTGCAGGAGCTCGCGGGTCGCCGCCACGACGTCGTCCCGTCGAGCGCGAACCGTGTCGAGTTGGCCCCGACGGTCCAACAAGGTGCGCCAGCGCAACACCGCGCCGAGCAACGCCCGGGCCTGTGAGATCACGAGCACCGCGAAGATGCCCATCAGCGGCACCGCGGCCAGCACGACGATCGCCGCCAACACTCCGGCACGGTCGGACGGGAGTGGTCCGAGCAGCGCATTCACCGGGAGGGTGACGGCCCGAGCGAGATTCCCCAGCGCGCCCGTGCCGGCGTCGGAGAGCGCCAGCAAGAGCCACATCGCCGGGAAGGTGACCACGGCGACGAGCACCCGGATCGTGCCCTTTGAAACCGGTGCCTTGGGCAGCATGCCGGCAACAGTGACGAGCAACAGGGGTACGAGATTCGCGAACAACCCGGCAACCGCCAACGGTGACAACACCACGATGACCGCCACGAGCAACGCGACCCGACGGGACAATGCCCGCAGGTTCACCCCGCGCACCACGGTGGCGTCGTCGAGGCCGACGAAACCACGCAACATCTCATAGCGCGCCACCAGCGACACCAATGTCGCGCGGCGTGGTGCGTCGACGCGCGAGAGCGTGCGGGCATCGGCCGCCACATCGGCCATCGGCGGTGGCCGGTCTCGCTGCACGTCGGTGCGCAGGTTGATCTGCGCGGCCGCGGTCAACGCGAGGTAGTCCTCGGTCGAGGCGAAATGCGGAGTGAGCGATTCGATCCTCGCCTGCAGATGATCGGTGAACGCCCGCACCTTGTCGTGGTCGGGCGCCCCGTCGGCATCGAGCAGTCCGGGGTCGACAGGTACCTCGATCGGTGTGCCGTAGTGGATCAGGATCCGGCCTCTGAGTGCGACCTTGTCGTCGTACGTGATGCCGACCGGGACGACCCGGATCGACGCGACCCCTTGGCCGGCGGCCTGCAGGGCGATCCGCGCCACACCGGTGCGCACCGGCCGGATCGTCGGGTCGTCGTGGGTGGTGCCCTCGGCGAACACGGCGAGGGTGTCCCGATGCTCCAGCGCGTCGACCGCATCGGCGAACATGGCGGCATTCGCCGAAGTGGAGCCGTCGGCGGCCCGGTGCACCGGAATGACCCGCGCGAAGCCCAGGGCGACCTTCGCGGCCGGGTTGGCCCATAGGGTGGCCTTGGCGAGAAAGCGCGGCAGGAGGCCGATCTCGGCGATCAGCACGACCGGGTCGACGAAGCCGTTCAGGTGACTGGCCGCCACGATCGTCGGTCCTGGAGGCGGTGGGGTGCCTACGACCTCGACCGACCGGAAGAAACTCCGGGTCGCCGTGCGCGCGACCGCCACGATGACCCGATCCCGCATCTGGACCCGTTCGTGTCGATGTGCGGCGTCGTCGCCGGTCCGCCCAGGTGCCGGGTGCGCCCGGTGCTCTGTTCGTTCGTCGTTCACATCAGCTCCGCCTCGTCGCGCGACCGTGCAATGAACGTACCGGCAATGACGCGGTGGACGGGGCTCGTCGGTCGCTCAGTCGCCGGACTTCGCTGCGGGCGCGCCGGCCGGGGGTGGGTAGGCCGGCGTCTTCAGACCCGGGGGCTGCCCGTCGAATGCGGTGATCGTGCCGGCCTTGGAGAAGAACGATTGCAACGCCTCGGGCATCTTGCCCGGCAGGTAGCGCTTGCCGCCATCCACGTAGCGGTACATGCCCTCACCGTCGGTGCCCTGCTCGTCGTCGCCCTTCGCCGTCGCGTCCCACCAGATCAACGTCGAATCGTCGACCGAGGTGAAGTCGTCCTTCGCGAAGCTGAACAGCTCGGGATTGCCATAAGAGGCCTGCGGCGCACCCGGTTCACCGCCGGCGGGGGGCAGCCGGAACATGCCGCCCGCGAAGGTCTGCGGGGTCAGCTTCGGTCCGGCCATCTGGATGCCCTGGAAGAGCTGCAGCAGGTTCGGGTAGAACACGCCGGCGGTCTTGTTGGCTTCGGGCATCTCGCCGAAGAACCAGTTGTAGATCCGGTAGGCGTCGGCGTCGTCGTGGGGGGTGCGCACGGGCAGCGTCGACACGCCGAACGCGTGTGCCCACTGGTCCTGGTCGTAGTTGCGCGCCAGTGCGGTGGTGTCGGTCAGCACGGTACCGGTGACGATCCACTCGGGGTGGTAGTCCTGTTCGGTGGCTGCCTTGGTCAGATAGATCGGCATGATCGGATCACCGAGGAACACCACCGTGGTCACCCCCGCCGCCTTGAGCTTCGCGATGATCGATGCCGCAGTTTCGGGCAACTTCGCCAGGTCCAGGATGTAGGTGATGTTCTCCTCGGGCACCCAGCCGTTCTTCGCACCCAGATCGTTGAACACCTTGGAGACGCCGGTGAACACCGGCGGGTCCTGGTCGTAGTGGACGACCCCGAAGGAGCGTTGCTCGGTGCGCATCTCGGGGTCGCCGGCCCACTTCGCCGGTTTGTTGTTCAACTGGGTGGTCAGGAATAGCCCGACGTTCTCGAGGAACTGTTCGGCGGTGGGCAGGGTGCCCCACATGAAGGGGGCGTTTGCGGCATAGGTCGAGTTCGGCACCGACAGGCCGCACGACAGACACAGGACTCCCCGGTTGGCGAGTTCGTCCGCGTACACAGCGGTCTGACTGGGTCCGCCGATCGAAGCGAACGCTTTGGTCTGGGTCGCGACCTTGACCGCGTCGGCTCGGGCCGCGGTCTCGTCGGTTCCCACCCCTGATCCGGTCATCGGGATGATCTCGATCTTGCGACCGTAGGTCTCGAAAGTCGCCTCGAACATCTTGAGGTATTCCTTCACGCTGGCCGTGACCGCCTCGGGCGTGTCGAGGTTCCCGGCGATCGCGCTGGTCAGGTCGCCGGGAGGGGCGGTGTAGTACACGACCTTTATGGCCGACGCGGTGACGCCCTGAGAGGTGGCGCCGCCGTTCGACCCGGTGTGCTCGGGCACACACGGCGGGGCGTAGACCGACGGGTAACGGATCAGACCGGTTTTGGGGTCGCAGTTGCCCCAGGTGATCGAATCGGCGTTGCCCTTCTTCTCTGCTTCGGCATAGGTGACCGGCAGGTCCGGGTTGTCGGCGAGTGAGCGGGTGGTCGTCTTCGACTTCCCGGCGACGGTGGTGCCGCTCGGAGATCGCGTGGTCGCCACCGCCGCGAGCGCGACGAACACCGCGAGGACGAGGACGATCGGCCCCCATCGTCGTAGCGGGTTCAGGGTGGGCCAGGGGCGTTGTTCGTCGCTCATGGTGCTCCTTGGTCAGAAGAAGAGGTGGCGAGTGGTCCGGATCGTTCGCGTGCGGTCGTCCCCGTTCCCAGGTACGACGCGATGACCTCGGGGTGCTCGAGCACCTCGGCAGGAGAACCGACCGTGACGATTCGCCCCTGGTCCATCGCGACCATCCGGTCGGCGACCCGGGAGATCAACGCCAGGTCGTGTTCGACGACCAACAGCGTCGCGTCGAGTCGGTCGCGGAGGTTGTTCAGTAGCGGCGCGAGGGCTTCGGCCTCGCGTTGGGCGATGCCCGACGACGGTTCATCCAGCAGCACCACCGACGGACCGTGCGCCACGACACACGCCAGATCGACGACCCGGCGCGAACCGGTGGAGAGTTCCCTGAGCAGTTTGTGGCGGAACGACTCCAGCCCGAACGCGTCGATCAACTCATCGACCCGGGCCGCGACTGCCGCTTCGGTCAACTGGTGGGCCGGAAGCCGGAACACCGCGTTGACCACACCCGAACCCTGCACCCACCGATCCAGAGCGACCGACAGGGTTTCGGTGACACTGAGCGATTCGAACAAGCGGGAGTCCTGGAACGATCGCCCCAGACCGATGCGGGCACGGCGGTCCGGTGACCAGCGGGTGATGTCGTGGCCGTCGAAGATCACTTCGCCGGCATCGGTCGACACGAAACCCGAGATGGCGTCGAACA
This sequence comes from Acidimicrobiales bacterium, assembly GCA_035703405.1. Classification (GTDB taxonomy): domain Bacteria; phylum Actinomycetota; class Acidimicrobiia; order Acidimicrobiales; family Iamiaceae; genus JAFDWI01. The sequence goes on from DASSYG010000371.1 coordinate 13,031, forward strand.
AAGTGGTCTTGCCAGCACCGTTCGGGCCGATCACTCCGACGATCTCGCCGGGAGTGAACGCCAGGCTCACGTCGTCGACGGCGGCGATCCCGCCGAAGGCGACGCGCAGGTGTGCGACCTCGAGGCTGGGGCCGTCGCTCGCCGTGCCTTGGGGCCGGTCGGCCTGGCGAGCGGCCGGTGTGGCGAGGTTCGCGCCGGCCGAGGCGAGGTACACCGAGCGCACCAGGTCGGGTCGCTCGAGCAGCTCCGCGGTCGGCCCGGAATACCGGATCGCTCCTTTCTCCATGAAATACGCACGGTCGGCGACCGCGAGGGCGACGTTCACGGATTGTTCGACAAGGATGATCGTGGTGCCCCGGTCGCGCAGCATCTCCACGACCCCGAGCAACTCGTCGACGACGAGCGGCGCCAACCCGAGCGACAACTCGTCGATGAGCAACAGCCGCGGTTGCACGATCAGTGCCATGCCCAGCGCCAGCATCTGTTGCTGTCCACCGGACAGGTTCGCTGCGGGTTCCTCGGTGCGTTGGGCGAGCACGTCGAACAGTTCATGGACCTCGGCGACCCGTCGGTCGGTCTCTTCGGCGTCGCCTCGACTCATCCAGGCGGCGGCGCGCAGGTTCTCTGCGACGGTCAAGGTCGGGAACACTCCCTTGCCGCCAGGCATCTGGGTGATTCCCAGGCGCGCGATCTCCTCGGGCGGTGCATGGGTGATATCGCGCCCGTCGAACACGACAGCGCCGTTGGAAGCTTCGACCGTCCCCGAAATCGCGCCGAGCAGGGTCGACTTTCCGGCGCCGTTGGTGCCCAACAGGGCGACGATCTCGCCTTCGGCGATCTCCGCGTCGACGTCGAAGAGCACCCGGACGTCGCCGTAGCGCACGTCGAGTTGCCGGATCATCAACAGTTGCATGTCGCCGCGGGCCCGTGCTGCGAGCAGCTCCGCGCGGGTGGCGGATCCGGTCCAGACGTCAGCGATGTCATCGTCGACCACGCTGCGTGCCGACGAGATGATCAACCCGCCGATCACCAGCACCGGGGTCATCACGGCCATGCCCCACCGCAGGCCCCAGGTGTCGCCGACCCAGCCGACGAGCGGCAGGACGACCAGGCCGGGAAGGATGAACAACGCGCCGATCGAGAAACCGATCGCCCGTGCCCGGGCGGGGATGGCCAACGACAATGCCGCCAGCACGCCCGGCCCGACGATCGCGAGGCACGCCACCAGCGCGGCGTTCGCGGCGACGGCGAGTGCGGCGTTCGGAGCTGCGGCGAACCCGAGCGCGAAGAGTGCCCCCGCGCCGGCGGCCCAACCGATCATGGTGAACATCCGCGCGACGGACTTGCTCGCCTGGACGGTGGCGACCCGTGCGCCGATCAACAGTCCGCCCACCTGGACGGCGAGCACCGGCACCGAGACCCACCCGCGCTGCCACGTGGTCAGACCGAACGTGCGGTCGTACTGCAACGCGGCGATCGAGGTGAACCCGATGATCGATGCGGCCAGGAACGGCAACGCCGCGAACACCCGCCGCAGCGTGCCGATCTTCCACACCATCCGGTACGCCTCCGCGTACGACGGCGGCACCTCGGCGATCGCCATCGCCTCGGCCTCTGCGCCGATCCCGGCTGCAGCCCGTTCGAACGAACCGCGTACCGGCTCGCGCATCTTGAGACCCAGCACGACCAGCAACACGACCGGGATGCCGAACACGATGAAGGGCACCCGCCAGCCGAACGCCGTGGCCAGGCCGGCACCGGCGAGCACGCCGAAGAGCTGCCCCAGTACGTTGCCGAGCTGGTGGGACGCGTACACCTTGGGACGGACTTCGATCGGGTAGTAGTCCGCGATGAGTGAGTTGTGGGTGGGAAACACCACCGCCTGGCCGATCGAGGTTCCACAGCGCACGATCACCAACAGCACCACGACCGTGGCCAACCCGGTCGACATCGAGAACAGGGCCCACACCGCGGCACCGATTAGGGCGAGCCGCACCCGGCTGGTGCGGTCGGCAAGCCAGGCGATGGGCACGGTTCCCAGCAAGCCCATCCCGCCACCGATCGCGGAAACCAACAAGATGCCAGTGTCGGTGAGGTTCAGCGCGTCGCGGATGTCGGGCAGCAGGATGCCGTAGGCCGCCTGGTCGGCGGCGTCCATGAACGCCAGACCGGCGAGGATCATGAGCGGATAGCCCGAGACGCCTCCGAAGCGGTCGCGTAGGCGCATCATGCGGTTCGCTCCTTCGACTCGGTCGCATCGTCATCGTCGTCGGTCGTGGCCGGGTCGTCGGCGTTCGCCGCGGTTCGGGCGAGGTCGTCGAGATCCACCAGGTCGGGTTCGTCGGTGTCGTTGCGCTGGCCCCGAAGCGACGGTACGGCGATGCCGCGGCGGTCTGCGAGCCACGCCCCACCGGTGTCGCGGAGGCGGAACACGACGTCGGCGAGTCCGCCGGGAAGGGCCAGCAGCACGCCGAGCACGCCGATGGCGCTGGGCAGCAGTTGCCAGTTCGCCGGCAGGAACCACGTGCCGCCCTTGGCGAAGATCGCGCCGATGACCGCTCCGGTGAGCGAACCGACGCCACCGACGACCGCGGCGGTGAACACGCCGATGCTCTCGGTGGCGGTGAAGGGCCCTTCGGTGTACTGCTGGGAGATCATGGTGAGCAGGCATCCGGCCACCCCGGCGAGAAAACCTGACACCGCGAAGGCAGTGAGCTTGGCCCACAGGAGGCGAACGCCGTAGGCCTGCGCGGCTGATTCGTTGCCGCGCACCGCACGGAGCACCCGGCCGGTGTGGCTGTTCCGGATCCCGTGTGCGGCCACGAGTCCGAGCAACGCGACGACGACGCACACCGCGTACATGGTTCCTTCGGACGACAACTCGAACGTGCCCAGCAGGGAGGGTCGGTCGATCCGTCCGTTGGGGATCCAGGAGAACACCGACCGGTTCAACAGATAGCCCGAGGTCGCCAACGCGAGGGCCAGGGTCGCAACGGCCAGATAGAAGCCGCGCAGCCGCAGGCTGGGCAGACCCACCAGCGTGGCGGCGGCCGCACCGCATACCCCGGCGAATCCGAGAGCGGCGAGCAGATCCCAATGCCAGGTTGCGACCGCGACAGCGCCGGCGACCGCCCCGACGGCGGCGAATGACATCTGCCCGAGCGAGACCTGTCCGGCCCAACCGGTCAACACCACGATCGACAAGGTGATGAGCGCGAAACACGCGACGGTCGCGGCCTTCTGCTGGTCGGCCGGGCCGAGCCACGCACCGAGCCACACGAGCACGGCGAGTCCGAGGCCGATGGCGCTCCAGCGCACGACGATCACGACCGGCAACCGTCGGAGCGCTGCGGGAAGTGGTCGGGGATCGTCCGCGATGTGCCACGACGCCGTGTCATCGGCATCGACCCGGCGTTGCCCGGCGCGCTTGAGGATCAGGCCGACGAATACCACGACGGCGTAGACGACGTAGACGAGTGTCGGGGAGTCACCGGCGTGCCAGCCGACGCCCTGTTCGAGAATCCCCAGCGCGACGGCGGTGAGCGCAACCGCCGGCAGGCACGCCGCACCGGCGAGCACGAGAGCGCTCAATGCGGCGATCAACGTGGTGATGCTGACCGTGGCGCTCAACGGAATGCCGAGGATCGATGCCCGCAGGAACACGCCGAGGTACGACAGCACTGCGGCGATCGCCCACACCAGCGTGTTGATTCGCTTGACGGGAATGCCGAGGCTCGCGGCGCGGTCGGCCCGCTCGGCGCTCGCCCGCACGGCGATCCCGATGTTGCTCCGCCCGAGGAACACCGCGAGGGCGACCAGGGCCAACGCGGAGATCGCGACGGCGGCGATCGAATCGGCGCCGAAGAGTTGTGTGCCGATCGTGATCTGGAAGCCGCCGGGGAAGGAGATGTCCGAGGTGTTCAGCGCCTGTTCGCCCCAGATGCGCGGCAGCAGGAGTGCACACACGATGAAGAGCTGGGACATGCCGATCGTCGCGACGGTGAGCACCAGGCGGGACGCCTTGAAGAAGCGTCGGATGAGCAGGAACTCGACCAGCGCGCCAATGACCACGGCACCGACGAGGCCGATGAAGAACGACAGCAGATAGGGCAGGCCCCACGACGACACGATGCAGCCGTACGCGAACGTCGAGGGCAGCGTGCCCAGATCTGCCTGGGCGAAGTTGAGGATCCGGTTGGCGCGTTGGATCAGGGCGAGGCCGAGGGCGACGAGGGCGCCGAGCATCCCCAGAACCAGACCGAGGGCGGTCACCCCGATGGGGACCGGGTAGACGACCAACGCGACGACCAGGATCACCACGGCAGGCACGTACGGCCCGACCGCGCCGAAGCTGATGGCACGGAGCCCGGTGGCGTTCGTCATCCTGCGATCGGTCACCGGCCCCCTTTTGGCTTTGTACCGGCTGCTGCACGCCGACCCCCAGGCACGGCGAGCACGATGGAGACTAGTCCCGTCGGGGAACGACGGTGGACGACTTCGGAACGGGACTCCGAACTCGGGTGCGCCAGGTCAGGATCGGGAACGGCCGGGCAACGTCGCGCGGAGGGGACTACCGTCGGAGACCATGACC
>DASSYG010000003.1:0-5362 GCA_035703405.1 Acidimicrobiales bacterium
GTCCGGGCGATGAATACGGATCGAGCCACCGCCGATCTCGTTCCCGTTGCAGACGATGTCATAGGCGTAGGCCAGGGCCGACGCCGGGTCGGTGTCGAACGTGTCGGCACATTCGGACTTGGGCGAGGTGAACGCGTGGTGCACCGCGGTCCAGGCGCCACCGCCGACCGCGACGTCCTCGGATTCGGAGGTTGGCTCGAACATCGGTGCGTCGACCACCCACACGAATGCCCACGCGGATTCGTCGATGAGCCCGGCCCGGCGTCCGATCTCGAGACGGGCGGCGCCCAGTAGCGCATGGGTAGAGCGCACGGGGCCCGCCCCGAAGAAGATGCAGTCGCCAGGCGAGGCCCCGACGTGGGCCGCGAGCCCGGCGCGCTCGGGATCGGAGAGGTTCTTCGCGACCGGGCCGGCCAGCTCGCCGTCTTCGCCGACCAGCACATACGCGAGACCCTTGGCCCCGCGGGCCTTGGCCCAGTCCTGCCAGCCGTCGAGCACCTTGCGGGTCTGCGACGCTCCGCCGGGCATGACCACCGCGCCCACATGGGGTGCTTGGAAGACGCGGAAGGTGGTGTCGGTGAAGTACGTCGTGCAGTCGACGAGTTCCAAGTCGAGCCGCAGGTCCGGCTTGTCGGAGCCGAAACGTGCCATGGCTTCCGCGTAGGTCATCCGGGCGATCGGCCGGGGCACCTCGTGGCCGATCAACGCCCAGAGTGTCACCACCAGTTCCTCGCCGAGCGCGATCACGTCGTCTTCGGTGACGAAGCTCATCTCGATGTCGAGCTGGGTGAACTCGGGCTGACGGTCGGCACGGAAGTCCTCGTCGCGGTAGCACCGGGCGATCTGGAAGTAGCGCTCGAACCCCGACACCATGAGGAGCTGCTTGAAGAGCTGGGGGCTCTGGGGCAATGCGTAGAAGGAACCGGGCTGGAGGCGGGCCGGGACGAGGAAGTCCCGTGCCCCTTCGGGCGTGGAGCGGGTGAGGGTCGGCGTCTCGATCTCGGTGAAATCCCGGCCGTGGAGCAGGTCGCGGGCGGTGCGGTTGACCTCGCTGCGCAGCCGCAGCGCGGCCGCCGAGCTCGACCTACGCAGATCGAGATAGCGGTACTTGTAGCGGACCGCATCGCTCAACGGGGTGGCTTCGTGCTCTTCGATCGGGAAGGGCAACGGGGCCGACTCGCTGAGGACCTCCAACTCGGCGATGGAGACCTCGATGTCGCCGGTGGGAAGGTTGGGGTTGTCGTTGCCCTCGGGGCGACGGCGAACCTTGCCGACGACCCTGAGGCAGAACTCCGAGCGCAACGGGTGGGCCACCGCTTCGTCGGTGACGACCACCTGGACGATGCCGGAGGCGTCACGGAGATCGATGAACGCGACACCGCCGTGGTCACGGCGGTTCGCCACCCAACCGCACAGCGCCACGTCTTCTCCGACATCGGTCGAGCGCAGCTCACCGCAGTAGTGGCTGCGCAGGCCAGTGGCCGTGTCGGTTGATTCCATGGTCATGCCTCTTCGTTCGTGGTGGCGTCGTCGCCGAAGGTGATCTGTAGCGCGTGGATCAGTTGGTGCCGAGGGATTCGGGACTGCGCCTCATCGTTTCCCCGCGGTCCGCGGAGCACTCGCAGCGAAGCGACCTCTTCGCTCAGCTCGTCTGGTCCGACGATGACGGCCATCGCCGCCCCCGAACGGTCGGCCACCTTCATCTGGGCACGCATCGAGCGCCCGTCGAAGGCCCGATCTGCCGAGATGCCCGCACGGCGCAATTCGGTGGTGATCCGGGTCGCCTCTGCTCCGCCGGTCGTGTCGACCACGAAGACGTCGACGACCCGCTCGTCCAGCGGAAAGACGCCCTCTGCGTCACACGCGAGCAGCACGCGTTCGATCCCCGAACCGAACCCGACCCCGGGGGTGTCCGGACCGCCCATCTCGGCGACCAGGCCGTCATAGCGGCCGCCCCCGAGGATGGTGGACTGGGCCGCGTCGAGCGCGTCGGAGACGATCTCGAAGGTGGTGTGGGTGTAGTAGTCGAGCCCTCGCACCAAGGTCGGGGTCCGCTCGTAGGGAATTTCGAGCGCGTCGAGGCCGTCGAGCACGCGTGCGAAGTGGTCGGCGGCTTCGGAAGACAGCGACTCGGTGATCGAGGGGGCATCCGCGACGAGCGCCCGGGTTGCCTCCCGCTTGGAGTCGAGGACCCGCATCGGATGATCGTCGACCTTGGCGGCGTCGGCAGGGTCGAGCACGTCCCGTCGTTCGGCGAGCCAGGCCTGCACCGTCGCCACATAGGCCGCGCGGTCGGCGCGGGTTCCCATCGAGTTGATCAGCAATCGGACCTGGGTGAGGCCGAGCGAAGCGAGGTGGTCCCAACCGAGCGCGATGACCTCGACGTCGAGATCGGGATCGCGGGAGCCGAGGACCTCGACTCCGAGCTGGTGGTGCTGGCGCAGGCGACCGGCCTGAGGGCGTTCGTAGCGGAAGCTCGGTGCCGCGTAGAAGACCTTCCACGGGGTGACCGGACGGTGCTGCACGTACGCCCGGACGATCGACGCGGTGCCCTCGGGGCGCAGGGCAAGGTGCCGGTCGCCTTTGTCGTGGAAGTCGTACATCTCCTTGCGGACCACGTCAGTGCCCTCACCGACCCGCTGGAAGACCCCGATGTCCTCAAACATCGGAGACTGGACGAGGCCGTACCCGGCCCGCTCGACTCCCCCGGCGAACCGGGCGATCAGTGCTTCCCAACGTGACGATTCGGGAGGCAGCACATCACGGGTTCCCACGGGGGAATCGAAAGTTTCGCCGCTCGCCACGACGGCTGAGGTTACTGGAGCCCTGATCTGGGACCGGAACCCGTTTGTGACGCGCCCGATCGGTTTCGATCGGGCCGGTACGGTTGGGAGGTGGCCGCGACGCGCACTCGAACCGCTCTCGTGATCATGGTGTTGGTGGCACTCGGTCTGGTGACCGCGTGTTCATCCGACGGCGACCCGAATGGCTCGGGCTCCGGATCGACGACTGGTGCGTCGACCACGGTCACCGAATCGTCGTCGACGCTTGCCCCTGCCACCACGCTCCCGAAGCCAACCGCCCGGATCACGATCAATTTCGCCGGTGACATCAACTTCGAAGACGAGCGCGCCCAACTGCTCGAGTCGGATCCCGGTGCCATTCTGGGTGCGATCGCCCCCGTGCTTGCCGATGCGGACCTGACCGTGGTGAACCTCGAGTCCGCGTTGACCGAGCGTGGCAGCCCGGCGCCGAAGGCGTTCACCTTCCGCACCAGTCCGGCCGCACTGGATGTGTTGCGGAGCGCTGGTGTAGATGTGGCGTCGCTCGCCAACAACCACGGGCTCGATTTTGGACCCGATGGGGTGCCCGACGCGCTCGCGGCATCACGGGACAAGGATTTTCCGATAATCGGCATCGGCGAGGACGAATCCCAGGCTCTCGCGCCGTACCGCACCACGATCCGGGGGCATCGGGTGTCCGTGATCGCCGCGACCCAGGTGTTGGACGACAATCTGATCAGCGAATGGACCGCCACGCCGGACCATCCGGGTCTCGCTTCGGCGAAGCGGGTCGATGAACTGGTTGCTCAGGTTCGCAACGTGCGACCCACCACCGACACCCTCGTGGTCTTCCTGCACTGGGGCATCGAGCGGCAGATGTGTCCCAGCCAGGTCCAGCAGGAGCTCGCCCTGGAACTGGTGGGCGCGGGTGCGGACATCGTCGTCGGGGGCCACGCTCACCGGCTGCAGGGGGCGGGTCGCATGGGTGATGCGATCGTCGGCTACGGCTTGGGCAACTTCGCGTTCTATGCCGGGAGCCCGGAGGCCGCGGCTACAGGGGTCTTACAGATACAGGTCGGTGGAGGCGAACAGGCGCAGTACCAGTGGAAGCCCGCCAGGATCCAAGCGAATGGTTCGCCGGTGCCCCTGACCGGTCAGGCAGCCGACGACGCGGTCGCCGCTTGGGACGCCCTACGCGGCTGCACCGGCTTTCCTTCCTGAAGGTGCTGCGTCCATCATCGTGAGTCGAGGATCCGTGCCCGCGGGCACAAGCGACATCGTCCCGACTCCGGTGTGCCCGCGGGCACGGAACACCTGGCCACCTCAGTCGTGCCCGCGGGCAGCATTCCGAGGCCACACCGACGCGATCGCGTAGCGGGCGCCGTGGTCGTGTTCACGTGCACACCTCCTGATCGTCGAGTGGTCTGTGACCAAATCTAGACAGCAGGTATGACAACCAACGCCGAACCCGGATCGACCCGGTTCAGTGCGATCCGGGCAGCACCCGGTAGGCGTCGTACACCCCGTCGATGGTCTTGATGGAACGCAACAGCGAACCCAGGTGCGACGGATCGGCGAGTTCGAAGTCGAACCGCATCTTCGAAACCCGGTCGCTGCCCATCGAGGCGGTCACCGACATGATGTTGACGTGCTGGTCACCGACGACCGCCGAAACGTCTCGCAGCAGCCCCGTCCGGTCCAGGGCCTTGATCTCCACCGTCGCCAGGAAGAGCCCGGTCGCGGCGAGGTCCCAATCCACATCGACGAGGCGGGTGGACTGATCCTGTTCCAATCCGATCGCATTGACGCAGTCGGACCGGTGCACCGAGATCCCCCTTCCCCGCGTCACGAAACCGATGATCTCGTCGCCGGGCACCGGGGTGCAGCACTTCGCGAGCCGGATCATCACGTCGTCGAGGCCGTCGACGTGCACACCGACCGAATCGGTCGACACCGACTGGCGGCGTGTCGTCATCGAGCTCGACAACATCTGATCCGACACCGCGGGGTCGCCTCCCCGGAGCTGTCGCCCGACCTTGGCGGCGATCGAGGCGCCCGAGACATGGTGTTGGCCCAGGGCGACATACAGCGCGTCGATGTCGACGTAGTTCAGCGACGTCGCGATCTGAATCAGGATGCCGGGGTCGAGCTTCTGCACCGGCAGACCCTGGCGGCGCAACGCCCGGTTGAGTTCTTCACGACCTGATTCGATCGCGTCCTCGCGTCGTTCGCGAGAGAACCACTGTCGGATCTTCGAAGCGGCCCGTTGCGTCGCAACGAACTGCAGCCAGTCCCGCGACGGTCCGGTGCCGGTCGCTTTCGAGGTGACGATCGCACACGTCGCCCCCGAGGAGAGTTGGTGATCGAGCGGCACGAGACGCCCGTCGACCTGGGCCCCCACACAGGCGTGGCCGACCTCGGTGTGGATCGCATACGCGAAGTCCACCGGGGTCGCCCCCTGAGGCAGTGTGAGGATCTCCCCTTGTGGGGTGAACACGTAGACCTCGTCCGAATCGAGGGTGACCCGCAGCGCGTTCATGATCTCGTCGGGATCAGAGGTCTCGGCCTGCCAGTCGACG
>DASSYG010000107.1:0-5561 GCA_035703405.1 Acidimicrobiales bacterium
CAGGCGTTCTCCTGAGTGTAGAAGCCGCTCGGGTCGGTCAAGTGGTAGCGGGCGTACATCTTGGTCTGGACCTTGAACAGGTCCTCGGGGTACCGGAAGTGTTCGGCGAGATCCCGGGGAACCTTCGACTCGGGCGTGAACAGGTTCGGGAACGCCTTGGCATAGGCGTGGATGATCGGATCATCCGGGTCGATCACGTACATCGAGATCGTTCCGTCATAGGCGTCGACGACGGCCTTGACCGAGTTGCGCACATAGTTGAACCGGCTGTTCAGACCGGACGAATCCGCGAGGTCCGAGGTGGATGCCCGCTGGGCATTGGGATAGTGGGCCGTGGTCGTGTACCCGTCGATGACATAGGAGATGCTGCCATCGGAGCGCACCACGACATAGGGGTCGTTGTCGAAGGCCAGGAACGGCGCCAGGTTCTGGACCCGCGTGCGGACATCGCGGTACATGATCACCCTGGAGCCAGGGTCGACGTTCGAGGAGATCAGCGGGTTGATGTCGGCGAAACGCAGCGCCACCGCGGCGCGGTGCACGAAGCCCCCGACCCCGGACCCGATGCGGATCCCGCCCTTGCCGTCGTAGGTGGTGAACTTCGTGTTGCCCGCCTCGTCGGTGTAGTCGATCTCTTTGGTCTTGGAGTCGGCGATCACATACCCGTCCATCCCCTCGCCGTAGTAGGTCGCCGGGATCTCCACTTCGGTGCCCTTCCCCGCAGTCCTCACCGGGATGTCCTTGTTGGTGAACACCGGCTGACCCGAATCAGAGGCGTTCGTCGCGGCCATGATGTTGCCGTAACCGTGGGTGTAGGACAGATGCTGGGCCACCCAGGACTTCTGAGGAAGCGATGCGCCGTCGATGTCACGGCCCGAGGTGAGGACCTGGGTGAGGCGGCCGTCGATCATGTAGCGGTCGATGTCGGGTTCGGGCACCTTGTAGAAGCTCCGGATGCCCTGGAGTTTCGTGAAGACCTCCTGCATGACCGCGGGGTCCCACAGCCGCACGTTCTGCACCGTCAACGCGTTGTCGTTCAGGGTCGTCGCATCGAGTTCACCATCGTTCGCGAACGGTTCGACATTGACCTTGTCGAGCCCGAACGCGGACCGCGTCGCCTCGATGTTGTGCTCGATGTAGGGCAGTTCCTTGGTCTCTTCAGAAGGCTGCACGCTGAAGCGTTGCACCAGCGACGGCACCGCCACGCTACCGAGCACCGCGACCACCGCCCAGAGGCCGACCGCCATCATGGGCAGAATCCAGCCGCGGCGCCAGATGTTGACCAGGAACAACACACAGGCGAACACCGAGATCACCAACAGCAGGTCGATCGCCTTGAGCTGGATGTTGGTGTCGGTGTACAGCGCCCCGTCGACGGTGCCCCGGGTGGAATACACCAACTGGAACCGGCCGAAGTAGTAGTCCGCCGTCTTGGTCAACGCCAACAGAGCGAGCAGCACCGAGGCATGCACCTTGACCCGTTGGGTCACCCGGTCCGACAGGTGCATGCCGGGAGAAGCCTGGACGAGGATGCTCCCGTTGAAGTAGTTCGCGACGAGCGTGGCGAGCAACGCGACGATCAACGCGGCGAAGGTCCACGAGATGAGGAACTCGATGAAGGGCAGGCGAAAGACGTAGAAGCCGATGTCCCGGCCGAACGTCGCGTCCTTCTCACCGAAGGGAACCTGATTCGTGAAGAGGATCCAGTCCTTCCACTGCGTCGATGCTCCCACGCCCATGAACAGGCCGAGCAACAGGGCGAACGCGACGCGAAGCCGGCCACGGCGGTGGCCGAACAGTTCGTGAAAACGCAGGACCACCGGGTCTTCATTGGTGATGAGTGAGTACTCGCCCGCGGAGCGGTCCGCTATCCACACGTTCACCAACACGATGACGAAACCGACCACCACGAAGATTGCCGCGAGCACCAGTTTTGCTCCCAGCACCGCACTCCACACGCTCGTCCGTTTCTGGGACGCGAACCACAGATAATCCACGTAGAAGCCGGCCGCACCGCGTAGTGACGCCACTACCACGATGAGGGCGACGAGCGCGACGAGCGCGATGACACGACGACGCCGACGCGCTTCGAACGTCGAACGTGCGTTGCGCTTGGGGTGTTTCCCGTCGGACCGTCGCATGAAGCGTCCAGCCTAGAAGACTCCTGAGATTTACCTGCCTACCGGCCCACGGAATGTCGTTTCACTCGGGAGCGGGAAGAGCGAGACATCGACATCCGGGGTGAGCGGGTGCCACCCGCTGGCCTGTCGGGAACGCCTCGCCGAATGGCACCTTGCCGGCGAGCTGGTTGTCGTTGCAGTCCGAACATGGCGCATCGCCGGGCCCGCCGTGCCAGCGCAACCCGGTCGACTCCGGGAGCGCCGCTCTGACGCCGAGACCGAACGCACGAGAACATGCATCCGACACCGACGCCGCCAGGCGCGCGCCACGCCACTCGCGGTAACACGCCCGGATACGGTCCGCGAGCTCCAGTCCGTCGACCGCCGCCGCCGTGGTGTCTTCGTCGGCGTCGACGTCGGTGGTGCCTTCGCCGAGAGCACGCACGAGCCGCCCACGGAGCGGCTCTGCGATCGCGGCGATGAGCTCTGCAGTCGGGCCGGACACGTCGGCGGACGCGTGGTCGACAGCAGCCGGGTCCAGGTCACCAGACAGGGCGACCCCGGCAGCGACCGCGCCGAGCAGGTCGGTCCGGATGACCGGTTCCCATGACGCCGAGAACTCCTCGGGTGCGCCCAACAGATCCTCGACGGACGGGGCGCCGCGCAGGCGACGGAGCTCATCGAGGAGCGAACTCTGCTGGTCGGACAATTCCCTCTTGAGATGTTTGGCGAGCCTTCGGCCGACCTCGTCGACGGCCGCGTCACGACGTTCGAAGATCGACGCCAACTCGGCATCGCCGATTACGCCGGGCTTGGTCGCAGCCTTTGGCCGGGCCGCGGCCTTGGTCCTGCCTGCCGCGGCCGACTTGGCTGCCGCGGCCGACTTGCCAGTCGCGGCCGACTTGCCTGTCGCGGCCGACTTGGCTGCCGTGCCGGACTTGCCGGACGGCTTCGCCTTCTCGGAGGCCTTTGCCTTTGTCGGCGACTTCGATCCCCCGGCAACAGCGGAAGCGGCAGTCGACGCCGGCCCGGAGGGAGCCTTGGGCTCGTCGTCCGCTTTCGCTTTGTCGGAAGGCTCGGTGTCGGAAGGCTCGGTGTCGGAAGGCTCGGTGTCGGTCGGTGTGGCGCCGTGCTCGGCGGCCTTTGTCTCTGCCTTGGTCTCGCTCACGGGCCCGGAGGGCTTCGGCGCATCGGCCTCGGCGGACCCCTGGGGCGGGTCGGATGCCTCGGCGAGTTCGGGAGGCGCCGACTTCTCGGCCTCGGCGCGCAGCCGGGCGAAGATGCCCGAGACGGCGTCGTCGCCGCCCGGAGCGTCGGCACGGGTCGCGCTCGCGCTCGGCGACGGCTCGGGCGCTTCGGCGACCGGCGCCGGCGCGTCCTCGACGGGCGACCGCGCCGTAGCCGTCGCCGGCGACTCCGGGGTCGTGTCGGAGGACGCCACCGACGCTGGTGCGGGTTCGTCGGGCGTGGTCCCGGACACGACCCGCACCCGTTCGAATTCGGCAGATGCCTCGACCGGCACCATCGGCACGTCGGGCAGCTCGTCGCCGTCGAGCGGGTCGCGGCGGTGGCCGGTCCGGCGGGCGTGACGACGGTGGTTCGCAGGCGGCGACGGGATCGGGGCCGGTCCGGTCGCCGAAGCGGTCTCGCCCGGCGCGGCATCGCCGGGTTCGTCGCCGGGTTCCCCAGATGGAGTCGCGGCCTCTTCGGCCGCGGCAGCGACTCCAGCAGGATCGACGGGCTCCACCGGCTCGTCGGCCGAGTCGTCGCCTCCGGCGTCGGCGGCCCCGGAGGCGTCGGTTTCGCCCGTATCGACATTGCCCGTATCGATAGCGCCCGTATCGACATTGCCCGGATCGACGTCGCCCGTGTCGGATTCGTCGGTCGACTCCACGGGAGGCGCGACGATCGGCAAGCCGGCCGACCGTGCGAGATCCAGCTCGGCGAGCATCTCCTCCGGTGTCGGCAGGTCCTCGGCACCGATCCGCCGTGCCGCATCATCGGCGGTCCGCTTCGCATCGCCGAGCACGACGTCGAGTTCACTGGTCGCCTGGTCTGTCGTCGCCCGGATCACGTCGTACGCCGTCAGCAGCCGATCGCGCCCGGCATGCAGCTGCTCGAGATGCTGGCGCGCCGCACGGCGTTTGCGAGCCAGATCGGCCAACACGCGGTCACGCATGCGTTCCGCTTCGGCGACCTGGGTCAGCGCCCGTTCGGTGAGCGCCGCGAGTTCTTCGGCGGTCGCGGTCCGGCGGTCGGCGATCTCGGCTTCGAGTTCGGCACGCTGGGCGGCTACCTCGTCCTGGGCTTCGCCGCGCACACGCGCCGCTTCTTCGTCGGCCTCGCGCCGGACCGTGGCGGCGTGATCCTGCGCGACCGCGAGCTGCGAGGCGCTTTCGTCACGGGCCGCCTCTCGCTCCGCCGCGAGCTCGGCCTCGATCTCCTCGCGCTCTCGAACGAGCTCCGCCTCACCGGCCGCCTGCACATCGGCCAAGTGCGCTTCCCCGGCAGCCTGGGTGGCCTCGGCCCTCTCGCGCGCATCACTTCTGATCCGGTTCGCTTCGGCTTCTGCGCCGGCGCGAAGTCGCGCCGCGTCGTCGGCGGCCTGGCGTGCCAGCAACTCGGCCTGCGCCGTCGCCTTGGCCTCGATCTCGGTCGCCGCCTCGCGGGCGGTCCGCAGGACCCGGGCCGTCTCCTCGCCCAGCACCCGGGAAACCTCGTCGGGGTCGAGACGAGTCAGGTCGGCGCGACGGACGGTCGCTTCGGCCTCGGCCAACAACCGTTCCAGGTCGGCCTGTCGATGGGTGAGCGAACGGACGATCTCGGCCACCGACACGAGATGGACACGTACCTCGTCGGGGTCCCAACCGCGGAAGGAGTTCGAGAACCGGCGTGACGCGATGGCGTCGATTTCGGCGGTGGACGGGGTCGATGCAGCGTCGGAAGGCACAACCATGGCACCTTCGATGCTACGGCCGTTCACCTCGTCGTTGGGGGATGCCGATGGGGTGCCGATCAGCCCAGGTCAGCGACGGTCGGCGACTGCGGAACGTGACCGGTCAGTTCTTTCCGTGCCGATGCAGCGCTCGCAGTTCGTCGAGCGCATCATTGAGATCGGTCACCGGAATGACCCGCACCCCGGACTTCGCATCTCCGCACGCCGGCAGGTCCACAGCCGTCTTCCCGTCGGGGTTCGCGGCGTGTTCGGCCGCGGCGGCCAACGTCTTCGCCGCGTAAGGGTCACCGGTCGCGGCGCACGCGTCGACGGCATTGTCGATCGGCACCAGGAAGTAACGCACGCCGGCATCGCGGACCGCCGCCACCTTCTGTCGGATCCCGCCGATCGGACCGACCGATCCGTCGACCCGCATCGTGCCCGTCACCGCGATCTCCCGGCCGTCGGTGAGCCCCTTGGGCGAGAGCTTGTCGATCAACGACAGC
>DASSYG010000109.1:0-4262 GCA_035703405.1 Acidimicrobiales bacterium
CGATCGTCGACGACCTGGGCGCGATCGTGGTGATCGCGGTGTTCTACGCCGGAACGATCGAATGGTTCTGGCTGGCGGCCGCGGCCCTCGGCATCGCGGTGATCCTCGGCCTTCGTCGAGCAGGCATGCAACTCATCTGGGGCTACGTCGTCGTCGGCGCGCCGGTCTGGTACGCGATGTGGCAGTCCGGCGTCCATCCCACGATCGCGGGCGTCGCCATCGCGTTCTGCACCCCGCTCCAGGTCCGGCGCAGCGACGGGGTCTGGTCGCCGGTCGGGTCGCTGCTCGACCGGCTGCACCCGTGGAGCAGCTTCGTGATCGTCCCGTTGTTCGCCCTGGCGAATGCCGGAGTGGCGTTCGCGGCCACCGACGCGCCCGGTGCCGGGCGGGTCGCGCTCGGGGTGGTGGTCGGCCTCGTCGTCGGCAAGGGGGTCGGGGTCGCCGGTGTCTCATGGGCCGCGGTGCGGCTCGGGGCGGCGACCCTTCCGAACGGGGTGGCGTGGTCACAGGTGATGGGCGCGGCGCTGCTCGCCGGCGTCGGCTTCACGATGTCCCTGTTCATCACCGGCCTGGCCTTCACCGGTCCCGAAGCGATCGAACTCGGCGACGCGGCGAGGCAGGGGATTCTCGTGGGTTCACTGCTGGCCGCGGTGCTCGGCTCGCTGACCTTCGTGATCAAGCACCGAACCGCCGAGAAATCTCAGGGATGAGAGGGCGCGGGTGGCGCGCCGTCGACCTCGAAGGCCACCTCGTCGGTGTAGCACCACCACCAGTCCTGACCGGGTTCGTACGAGCGGACCACCGGATGGTCGGGGTTGTCGTGGAAGTGCGCGGAGGCGTGCTGGTTGGGTGAAGAGTCACAGCATCCGACGTGTCCGCAGTGCATGCAGAGGCGCAGATGCATCCAGCGCCCGCCCGTTCGGAGACAGTCCTCGCAACCCTCGCTGGAGGGTTCGATGGGGGCGAGCCCCTCGAAGTGCGTGCAGGGTGCGGTGTCAGCCATGGTCGGTTGGTCCTTCGGTGGGGCGTTCGAGTTGGGCGCGGTCCCAGTCGGCGGTGTCGGCCGCCGCTTCGTAGGTCGTCTGGAGAAATTCCAGCAAGGTCGCGTCGGGGTCGGCGGCATTGCGGACGACTTCGTAGGCGAGGACGAACTCGCCGAGCTCGTCGTCCCAGCGGGCGGCTTCGGGGGCGACGGTGACCTCACGGAAACCGGGGGCTTCGGGGTAGGCGTACGCGTAGAACGTGCCTTCTTCGCCGGGTCCGCCGGGCCAGTAACCGGCGCTGGACACCTCGTGGGAGTACGCCTCCCACATGACGTGGGGTCCGCAGTTGGGCGCGCCACCCGGGTGCGGCGGGGCGGTCCGTCCCGAGAAGCGGGTGACGGCGAAATCGGCGGCGCCCCAGAAGTAGTGCACCGGGGAGGACTTGCCGACGTACCGGCCGCGAAACACCTTGAAGACCCGTTCCATTTCGAGGAGCATCAGCCAGAACCGGTGCACGGCGTCGGGGTCGTAGAAGGTATGGGTCGTGTCCTCGGTGAAGTCGATCGCTCCGGGGATCTCCACGGGCATCGTCCAGATCGAGGTGGCGACGCCGAGTTCGTCGAGCAGTGCCATCACCTCGGTGTAGAAGTCGGCGACCGTGCGGGGCTCGAGGGGGATCGAGGCGCGGGTGCCGTCCACGGTGGCGACGACGAGTTCGTGGTGGGTGAAGTCGAAGTCGATCTGGAAGGCGGGGCCGGTGGGGTGCGGCATCGGCGAGGTCGTGAGCCCGCGTGCGGTCAGATACAGCGCGACGTTCCACCAGTGCTGCAGCAGCGGTTCGTTCGCGAGGCGGACCTTGCCGACCACCTGGGTATAGAGCTGCAACGAGTCTCGGGCGTCGGCCCAGTCGGTGACCTTCAACGACGGCCACCGACGTTGTGGGTTTTCACTCATCTCCCCATCCTCGCACCAAATCTCGGTCAGGCGGGGAGGGGGTCACGGATGAGGGGACAGGTCATGCAATGGCCTCCGCCTCGACCCCGTCCCAGCTCGGCGCCCACGATCTCGATCACTTCGACCCCGGCCTTGCGCAGCAGTGAATTGGTGTGGGTGTTGCGGTCGTAGGCGACCACCACGCCCGGCTCGATCGCCACCAGGTTGTTGCCGCTGTCCCACTGTTGACGCTCGGAGTCGTAGATCGACCCGCCCGTCTCCACGACCCGCAGCTCGTCAAGATCGAGCGCGTCGGCGACCACGTCGACGAAGGAGCGGGACTCCTCGATCACCTCGATCCCCCCGGGCCCGTCGCCAGGGACGAGCGTGAAGGGGTGGATCCCGTCAACGATCCCCGGGTAGCACGTCACGACGTCCCGGTCGGCGAAGGTGAAGACGGTGTCGAGGTGCATCGCGGCGCGCAGTTTGGGCATGCCCGCCACGATGACCTTGCGCGCTCCGCCCTGTTCGAACAGTGCCTTCGCGACCTGGGTGATGCCCTGGCGCGACGTCCGTTCACTCATGCCGATCAGCACCACACCGTTTCCGGGCACGAGCACGTCTCCTCCTTCGACCGTGGCCTGCGCCCAGTCCGCCTCCGGGTCGCCCCACCACACCTTCGCCCCTACATAGTCGGGGTGGAACTCATAGATCGCCTCCATCAACAGCGTTTCATCCTGGCGGGCCGGCCAGAACAACGAGTTGAGGGTGACGCCGCCGTAGATCCAGCACGTCGTGTCCCGCGTGTAGAGCGTGTTGGGCAGTGGTGGCATCAGGTACTCGTGCATGCCGTGGGACCCACGGGCGAGCGCGAGGTACCCGGACCGGAAGTCCTCGGGGAGGTCACGGGTCGACAGGCCACCGATCAGCAATCGGGCCAATTCGTCGTCGGGCAGGGTTTCCAGGAACGACCGGGTGTCGTCGACCAGGCCGACGCCGACCTCATTCGCCACGATCTTGCGATCGAGCAGCCACCTACGCGCCTCGGGGATCGTCATCGTGGCGGCCAACTCGTCATGCAACTCGACCACATCCACGCCCCGGTCGCGCATCTTGTCGGCGAAATCGAAGTGGTCGCTACGGGCCTGCTCGACCCAAAGCACGTCATCGAAGAGCAACTCGTCGTTGTTGGTCGGCGTGAGCCGCTCGTGGGCCAGCGCCGGCAGGCACACCAGCACCTTGCGCAGCTTGCCAACCTCGGAGTGGACGCCGTAATCGGATGCGGTACTCATGGGCTGCTCCTTGGAGGTTTCGGGGGACGGGTGGGTCGGTCGGTGCAGCGAACGACGATCGGAGCACCGGTCGACGGTCGGTTCACCACGGTTCGGGGGACCCGCTCGTTCGATCGCTCGGTGGAGCGAATCGCCGACGGTTCATTCGTAGGGATCGTACGAGCCGAACACGAGTCGGGTCTCAGCGTTTCCCGGGCTTGTGCCGGTCAGCGTGAGCGTGTCGTGGTCGGCCGAGAACTTCACGTGATGCTCCGCCTCCAACGCCTCGAGCAAGGTGCTCTCGTCGTCCATCACCGGCTCCTCGCACGCCATCATCGTGGCAGCGATCTTCGCAATCGTCACCGAGTCGCCGTCGACGGTGAAGCTGCCGTCGAAGGAATTGCACGGCGCCCGACCAGACACCGTGCCATCCGCATGGAAGTCGATGGTCACACCTGACGCCGATGGGCCTCCCTCGGGCGAAGCCGACGCCGCCGAGGCGGTCGCGGCGAGCTTCGGGTTGCTGGCCGGCACGTCGAGCCGCCAGGCGTCCGCGATCAGATCGACCTTGGTGTTGGGCAATCCCTGGGTGGCGCTGCGTGTGTCGATGTCTGGGTTCCAGGTGCACGATGCTCCAAGGTATGCCACGACACCCAGGCACATCAGGGCGAGCACCCCTCCACGGAGTCGGGTCGGGCGTGAAGCGGTTGTGGACATCAGATCGTGATCCATCCTGCGGCGATGGCGACGACACCGACAGCGGCGAGAATCACCGACACCGCGAAAATCGCCATTTCTGATCCCGAGAACACCCGTCGACGTTGTTCCCGTCGCGCCATCGCGAACAGCGCGGTGCCGGGCGCGTAGATCACGAACGACACGAGCATGTACCGCGGCCCGGCCGCGAACAACAGAAAGAGGGTATAGATCGTCGCCACCGCCGCGAACACGAGCTCGGGGGTTCGTCGCGACGCGTCGGATTCGTAACCTTCGCGGGTGATGGCGAGACGGAGGGCGTAGCCGGCGGCGAGGATGAATGGGATCAAGCTCAGTGCACTGGTCATGTTCAGGGCGA
>DASSYG010000117.1:0-5627 GCA_035703405.1 Acidimicrobiales bacterium
TTCGGTGACGGTCTCCTATCGGGGAGATACGAGTTTGTACGGTGCCTTGCAGTCGATCGGCATCAACAACCTGACGTGGTGCCCGTGAGTGACTGCCGGCCGCTCACGGCGACGGTAGCACTTGGTGATCGGTGCGTCGGGCTCTGCGTGAGCCCACGCCTCACTCGGTGAGTCGAGAGTCTCTCTGGCGACGAATCCGTCGGCGCGCAAGTGCTTCGACTTCAAGGCGTGGCCCTCCGCCGTGTGTGGGATGTCCCGGGAAGCGGGTCGACCAACTTGAGCCGGTCGAGATCGGTGAGATCACACCGTCGTCGCTCGAATCGACGATCGGACCCAACCAGGCTGCCCAGGCCGCGGTCGTCGACGACCAACTCGTCGTGCTCGACCCGTCGAGCGGCTACCGGGTGCTGCTGAACGCGTCCGCGGCACTGGTTTTCACGGCATTCGACACGGATCGCAGGCTCGACGACGTGGTCGCGCAATTGGTTGACGAAACGGGCATGGGGGCCGACGTCATCACCCCCGACGTGGTCGCCACAGTCGATCGCTTGCTCGCGCGGGGCCTCCTCACCCGAGGAGACGCCGTCGCGACCCCACAGGGCCGCGAGCCCGTGCCCGCGGGCACGATGTTCGACGACAATGACGATAACGACCCGACGGTGGGACGTACCTGGTCGTTCGACAGTGGCGTACGAGCCGCCGCGGGAGTGCCGGTCGTCGTCCGCGTCGAACCGGCGGCCCTCGCCGCCGACATCGACGAGGCGCTGGGAGCGCTGTCGCGAGCCGATACCACGCCGAGCGACGGTGCGGTCGTGCGCATAGAAATCATCGCCGGCCCGAGCGGCACAACCGGCGCTTCAGGCACGACTGGGACTGCGAATTCGAGTGCGTCATCCGGTGACGACGAAACTGCGCAGATCGTCGTCGATGGCGAGGTGCGCAGCAACAACGTGCCGCAAACGAACGCGGTGGCCTATCTGTTCGATCAACTCGACACCGTGCTCGCCGACGATGCGCCGGGGCTGCGGTTCCATGCCGGAGCGGTCGAACGCGACGGCATCGTGGTCGTCGTCCTGGGCCAGAGCGGCCATGGCAAGTCGACCCTCACCGCTGCGCTCGTACAGGCCGGCTGGAACTATCTCACCGACGAACTCGTCGCCATCGACCCGACGACACGCCGCGTGGCCCCCTATGCGAGACCATTGGACCTCGACGTGCAGTCCCTCGACGAACTCGGCATCGAAGGCCCCGATAGAGCTACCAGGTCACGCAAGAACAAGGTGTTCCCGTCACGACTTGGGCAGGTGTCGACCGGCGGCCAAGTCGCCGCGATCGTGGTGCTGACGGGCGAGCCAGCCGACGACGGTCGGATCGTGTCCGAACTTCCCACGGCCGAGGCTGTGATGGCGCTGCTTGCGCTCACATTCGCTGCGACCTTCGACGACCCCGACGCTCTGGCGCATCTCGCCCGAATGTGCGGCGCCGTGCCCACGGTCCGGCTGCACCGGGGACCGCTGGCGGACATGATCGTTGCGACCGGCGGTCTGGTCGCGGCGGCATCTGTGCCCGCGTCGTCGGCTTCACCGGGTTCAGCTCGTTCTACGAACTCTGCATGAAGTTGCTCGCGCCGGTCGGGATGCGGAGCTCACCTTCGACTTCCTCGGAGTGCGCGGCGCCACCGATCAGCTCACGAGAGCGCCCGGTGGGCGGACGTCATTGAGGTGTCGTACCGATGAAGATGTTGCTCCACTTGTACTGCTGGTAGCGGTTGACGTCGGTGACCGTGATCGTGAAGTTGCCACAGACATCCCCGAAGAGAGCCGAGATGTCGATCGGGTTATTCCAGGCCGGAGCCGTGGCGGTGTAACCCGGGTTGCCGGACGACTGCGTGTTTGGGCTTCCGGGTTGACTGGCGGTCCACCATGAGGTCGGAGTGGCCGTCTGGGTCGCACCGGCGCTCGTCCCACTCACCGCGGGAGGCAGGTAATCCCACGTGTTCACGTCCGCACCGGTGTACACGCGTTGTTTGTTGGTGTCGTAGCCTGCCACCAGATTGGTGGGAATGCTCGTGCCGTGCCGGCAGAAGTTCTGGAACCGGTAGATGTTGCCCCAGCGCGTCGTGTTCGTCGACTTCTCGAGGACCTCGACGACCCCCATGTCGTCGAACATCGGCCCAAGGTTTGTGGCACCGGCCCCGGTACCCCAAAGGTAGATCGGCTGAGTTGGGTCGACCCGGCAGAACTCTTCGGTGCTGGCGTGCGAGGACATGTCGAGGCACGCAGTCGGGAGCGGGCTCGGAGTGGTGTCGGCCTGCGCGGTGAGGAACTGCAGGGCCGCGGGTGTGCCGTCGTCACAAGGGCACAGCGACCCCGCTGCCCAGGCCGATTTGGAGCGCAGCACGGTGGGAGCGACCCACATGGCACCCGTGGTGATTCCCGCGGCAGCGAGGAAACGTCGCCGGTCAATCCGCCCGGCCCGATGATCGTTGCTTTCGCTGTTCATGGCGACGGACACGCTAGCAGGCGGCATGGTTCACTCCCTTACTCTGAACGGCTGTCGGTACGGCAAGCGTCTGATCGCAAGACCGCCGCATCGTTCGAGGCGCCTGGTCGAACGGCAACGCCTTCTGGGCTGGGCACGTCCAGTGATCGCCGCGTGCCACTCCGGTGCGGCTTCCGGGCCCAACTATGCTCAGAGCACGATGACCCCGGGAATCTCGCCATGCGGATGATCGAACGGCTAGGCCGGTTCCGCCGGGCGGCGCGCGCCGAACCGGAGCGGACCGCGCCCCCGTGCGTGGGATGTCGTGAGCGTGCACGGCACCCTCAACCGGTCGAGGTGCCCGGCGTGGAACCATCGACGGCCGCCTCGCTCATCAGCCCTCTTCCGGGGCTGCAAACCGCAGTCGTCGACGATCAGCTCATCGTCCTCGAACCTCGATCGCACCGCCGGGTGCTGCTGAACGCCTCGGCCGCATTCATCTTCACCGCAATCGAGGACCGGCGCCGTGTGGATGATCTGGTGGCGCAGATCGTCGAGGAGACCGGAATGGACCCCGAGGACCTGTTCCACGACGTCTGCGGCACCGTCGACCGGCTGGTCGGCCAGGGCATGCTCGAGCGCGACGAGCCACTTGTCGAGCCACCCGCTGATCTGGTCGATGCCGATCCCGACGTCATCCAGACCCGTCCAGACCCGACGGTCGACATCGACTGGAATTTTGACACCGGGCCCCTGGCGATCGCCGGCACCACCGTGGTGCTGCGCGCCGAGACGGCAGGACCGGCCGCCGAACTCGCGGCCGCGGTCGGCGGATTCGCCAAGGCTGGGGCCGGTAGCACCGCCGCGCACCGCATCGAGGTCATCGACGCTACCCACGACGCTGCGGCGAGCGAACCGTCCCCAGGCGCCCACGCCGAGTCGGTCAAGGTTGTCGTCGACGGAGTGGCGCGCACCGGTCGACTCGCAGTGAACGATGTTGTCGTATCGGTTCTCGACCAACTCGACCTCGTGCTCATCGATCAAGCCGACGGGCTGCGCTTCCACGCCGGTGCCGTCGAACGCGCCGGCAGCGTCGTGGTCATCCTGGGCGAGAGCGGCCAGGGCAAGTCCACGCTCACTGCCGCGCTCGTGCAGGCGGGCTGGTCGTATCTGACCGACGAACTCGTCGCGGTCGACCCGGTAACGCTCGGCGTGCACGGTTACGCCCGCCCGTTCGACCTCGACGGCACCTCGCGCGGACTGCTCGGAGACCCGGCGGTCGATCTGGACACCGGCGGCCAGAAGTCCAAGGTGTCCGCCGGGCGTTTCGGTTCCACATCCCACGGTGGGACCGTGGCGCTGAACGTCTTGCTCACGGGTGAAACGCCGGACCAGCACACCGGACCGTCCGTGGAAGAGGTCCCTGCCGCCGAGGCGGTCATGTCGATGCTCTCACTGACGTTCGCCAAGACCTTCGACGACCCGGACGCCTTGGCGCACCTCGGGGCGTTGTGCGAACAGGTGCCCACCATTCGCCTCGACCGCGGACCATTGCCAGAGATGATTCAGCTGATCGAGCAACATGTCGCTGGGCGTGACCTGGCCATGGGCGGCGCCCGCACCTAGACCGAGGTGCCGGACCGAGAAGGCGGCGCTCGTGGGTCCATGCAGGGTCGACGCGGTGGAAACCGACCTGCGAACGGCGATCCAGCCGGCCGAGTGATCGCGGGAATCGGCAGCCACGACGTCGATCACTACCCTTGCAACCATGGCAGCATCAGGGGAGCACTCCGACCGAACCGACGCGGCGACGGCCAACCGGACCGTCTGGGAACGTGAGTATGCCGAGAGCGCGGCGAAACCTCGCCCGGTGAACGATTCAGGTGTCGAGCGGACACCGATCTATGGACCCGGCGACGTGCCCGGTGCCGAACCGACCGCCGAGCCCGACCCGAGTATCGGTTGGCCCGGTGCGTTCCCCTATACGCGTGGGCCGTACGCATCGATGTACCGCACAAAGGTCTGGACGATGCGCCAGTTCGCGGGCTTCGGAACCCCCGAGGACACGAACCGGCGGTTCCACCAGATGTTGGCCAACGGCGGGAGCGGATTGTCGGTCGCCTTCGACATGCCCACGCTCATGGGGCGGGACTCGGATGATCCGATGGCCGAAGGTGAGGTCGGTCGTTGTGGGGTCGCGGTCGACACGCTCGCCGACATGGTCGACCTGTTCGACGGCATCGACCTGGGCGCCGTCACGACGTCGATGACGATCAACTCGCCGGCTTCGATCCTGCTGGCCATGTACGTGGCCGTCGCCGACCGCAACGGCACCGACCGCGCCGCGCTGGGCGGCACTTTGCAGAACGACATCCTGAAGGAATACCAGGCGCAGAACGAGTTCATCTTTCCGCCACGGCCCTCGATGCGCCTCGTGCGCGACACCATGCGCTTCTGTGCCCGCGAGCTGCCCAAGTGGCATCCGATCTCGATCTCGGGCTACCACATCCGCGAAGCAGGATCGACCGCCGCGCAAGAACTCGCCTTCACGCTTGCGAACGGGTTCGCCTATGTGGAGCTGGGACAGCGGGCCGGGCTCGACGTCGATGTGTTCGCACCGCAACTCAGCTTCTTCTTCAACGCGCACACCGACTTCTTCGCCGAGATCGCCAAGTACCGGGCGGCCCGGCGCATCTGGGCCCGCTGGATGCGGGACCGCTACGGCGCCACCGACGAGCGCTCGCTGCGGATGCGCTTCCACACCCAGACCGCCGGGGTGTCGCTCACCGCCCAGCAGCCCGAGCTGAACATCGCCCGTACCGCCATCGAGGCGCTCGCGGGTGTCCTCGGCGGCACCCAGAGCCTGCACACGAACTCGATGGACGAAGCGCTCGCGCTGCCCACCGAGAAGGCCGCCCGCCTGGCGCTCCGCACCCAGCAGGTCATCGCCAACGAGACGGGTGTGGCCAACGTGGCCGACCCGCTCGGCGGCTCGTGGTTCGTCGAGGAGCTCACCGACGAGATGGAGCGCCAGGCCGAGGAGATCTTCGCCCACCTCGACCAGCTGGGCGGCGGCTCGATCCTCGAGGGCGTGTACGAGGGCATCGACGACGGCTACTTCGTCGGCGAGATCGCCGAGGCGTCGT
>DASSYG010000266.1:0-7395 GCA_035703405.1 Acidimicrobiales bacterium
GGCTGCATCGTCGCCGGAAGAACGCAGCCACCCGCTGCATGCCTACGGCGTCATCGAGGAGGTCACCGACGGGGTCGCATCGGTGTCGTCGTTCGCGAACGTCGCCGTCATCGACTCCGGCGACGGGCTCGTGCTCGTCGACACCGGCGGACCGGTCGGCACCCAGGTGCGGGACCTCGTCCGCTCCTGGCGGACCGACCCGGTCACCGACGCCGTGTACACCCACGGCCACATCGATCACGTCATGGGCACCGAGGTGTTCGACGCCGAAGCCGACGAAGCGGGCCTCCCCCGGCCCCGGGTGATCGCCCACGAAGCGATCGAACCCCGTTTCGCGCGTTACTGCCTGACCGCCGGCTACAACGCGTCGATCAACCGACGCCAGTTCTCGAACCCGGATCTGAACTGGCCTACCGAGTACCGCCACCCCGACGACACCTACGGCGAACGGTTCGACGCCCGCGTGGGCGACGTGACATTGCAACTGCACCACGCCCGGGGCGAGACCGACGACCACACCTGGGTGTGGGTGCCCGAAAGGCGCACGCTGTGTGCCGGTGACCTGTTCATCTGGTGCGTGCCCAACGCCGGCAACCCCCAGAAGGTGCAGCGGTTTGCGCGTGACTGGGCCGTGGCGTTGCGCACGATGGCCGCGTTGTCTCCCGAGGTGCTCCTGCCCGGGCACGGCCTGCCGATCGTGGGTGCGGCGTCGGTGCGGGCCGCACTCGTCGACACCGCGGACCTGCTTGATTCGCTTGTCGATCAGACCCTCGAGTTGATGAACGCCGGGGCGATGCTCGACGAGGTCCTCCACACCGTCACCGTGCCCGAGCACCTCACCACCCAGCCCTACCTGCAGCCGGTGTACGACGAGCCCGAGTTCGTCGTCCGCAACATTTGGCGGCTCTACGGGGGTTGGTACGACGGGAACCCGGCCCGACTCAAGCCGGCGCCCGATGTCGCCGTGGCGACCGAACTGGCCGCCCTCGCCGGTGGGGCCTGGGTGCTGGCCGAACGCGCCCAGGCGTTGGCTGCCGATGGTGACGTGCGCCTGGCGGGGCACCTCATCGAACTGGCGGGGCTCGCAGCGCCTCGCGACGCCGCGGTGCATCGGGCGCGGGCCGAGCTGCTACAGGCTCGAGCGAAGACCGAGACGTCACTGATGGCCAAAGCGATTTATGGCGCCGCGGCGCGGGACTCGGCCGCTGTTGCTTCCAAGGACGCCGCCGGTTCCGAGGATACGTCCGGCTGACTTCGCTGGACGGGTGCGCAGAACGGGCGGGCTCGTCGAGCGGATGCAAGCGGGCGCGGTTTGGAGTTGCCGACCGGTTCGCGACCACCATGGGAAATCGTGACCGGCGAAGCCAACCTCCGACGTGCCGAGCAATCGACCGTTCCGTCCAGTGACGGCGTGGATCTGCGCCTCCACGACTTTGGCGGGAGCGGTCCGCCGGTCCTCGCCGCGCACGCTACCGGATTCAACGGCTTGGCGTGGACACCGTTGGCTCGTGCCCTGGCCGGACGTCACGTCGTCGCGCCGGACTTCCGGGCGCACGGCGGGTCTGCGGTGTCGCGCGGTGCCGACCTGGACTGGAACCGGTTCGCTGACGACGTGCTCGCAACGGTCGACACGGTCGGCTGGGACGCGCTCGACGCGTCGCCACGCCCGGTGGGGGTCGGGCACTCGATGGGCGGGGCGGCGCTGTTGCTTGCCGAATTGCGCCGTCCGGGCACGTTCGCCGGACTGTGGGTGTTCGAACCGATCATCTTCCCGCCCGAGGTCCGTGCCCTGAGCAGTTCAGTCGACAATCCGTTGTCGGCCGGCGCCCGGCGGCGGCGACCGTCATTCGCGTCCCGAGCCGAGGCCATCGCGACCTATGCCTCCAAGCCGCCGATGAACCGCTTCACCGACGAGGCACTGGCCGGGTACGTCGAAGCCGGCTTCGTCGACGAGGCAGACGGATCGGTGCGCCTGGCGTGTCGGCCCGAGGACGAGGCCCGGATCTACACCACCGCGTCGACGTGCACCGCGTTCGAACAACTCGGTTCGGTCACCTGCCCGGTAGCCGTCGTGCGGGGCGCGATCGCCGAATTGTCACCGGCAGCCATTGCCGGGCCGGCCGCCGAGGCGCTGGCACACGGGCGGCTCGTGGCCCACGACGAATTGTCGCACTTCGGTCCGATGGAGGATCCCGTCGGGTTGGCGGCCGAGATCGAAGCGTTCGTCGCGACACTCGACACTTGAACCTCCCCGGCATCGGCTGGGCCGGACCAAGATGTCACACCCGTGTGAGAGGCTGATCGTCCTTCCCCCTGAACCGGGCCAGTCGTCCCGGAACACGTCGATGATCGATCTTTCAGGAGGACGCGACATGGCTGCGAAACAGTCCGACGACCACGAGGCGAGCTCAGGTGCGAGGGTTCCCGAGCCGGACTCGGCCGAAGCCATCTCGGCGTGCCCGCGGGCACGGGATCTGGTGGCGGCGATGCCGGCGGAACAACTCGAGTCGGAGTTGGTGGGACTGGCGTACCGGTTGTCGGCGGGCACGTACGAGCTGCTGGTGCTGGTCGGCGAACTCGACGCGCGGGGAACCTGGGCAGATGCCGGAGCCTTGTCGTGTGAGGCCTGGCTGGCAGCGGCATGCGACATCGAGCCGGCCACCGCCCACCGGCAAGTCCGTGTCGCTCGGGCGATGCGAGAATTCGCCGTGTTGGACGAGGCCATGGCCGATGGGGATGTGTCCTATTCCAAAGCTCGAATCCTGGTCGGCCAACTCAACGACACCAACGTCGACGAACTCGTCGAGATCGCCCGAGTGACGCCCTCGGGCCGTCTCGGCAAGGCGATCGCCGCGTGGTGTCAGCGCAACGAAGACCCCGAGGAGATCGCGCGTCGTCAACTTGCTTCCCGGTCGATGGGTTGGGGCACCGCCGCCGATGGCATGGTCGATTTTCATGTCCGTCTCACCCCGGAAGGCGCGGCGATCGTTTGCGGAGTGGTCGACACGACCGTCGCCCGCCGCACCGGCGTGCCCGCGGGCACGTCATTGGCGCAACAACGTGCCGACGCACTGGTGACGGTCTGTGCCGGCGACGGAGATTCGGGAGGCACCGACACCGAGATTGTCATCCACGTCCGTGACGACGGCAACACCTTTACCGACGGCACGCCACTCGCGGACCACGCCGTCACCAAGATGCTGCCCAGTTCGTTCATTTCACTGTTGCTGCACAACGCTGAGCGCTACCCGATCGATGCCAGCCCGAGGCGCCGGTTTCCGACCCGGCGTCAGCGCCGCGTCGTCGAAGAACGCCAGGACGAATGCCAAGAACACGGCTGTCATGCTCACGATTTTCTCCAGGTCGACCACATGCAGTCGTACAACTCCGGCGGTTCGACCACGCTGGACAACCTCCAGCGGCTCTGCGGGCCGCACAACCGGGCGAAGAACCCCAAGGAGAAGTGACCCGGTCGACGTAAGCTCGGGCGGTGTCCATGTCGCCGCCTCGCACGCTGTCACCGTCGAAAGTGGCGGCATTCACCCAGTGTGCGCTGAAGTTCCGGTACACGGCGATCGACAAATTGCCCGAACCACCGTCGGAAGCGGCGACCAAGGGGACGCTCGTCCACGCCGCGCTGGAGCGACTGTTCACGTTGGATCCCGAGGAGCGGACCGGGGAAGCGGCCCAGGCCTGCCTCGACCAGGCGATCGAGTGGATCAGACTCCACGACGAATTCACGGATCTCGAGCTCGACGAGGTGACCGAGAAGGCATTCTTCTCCGATGCCGCGGTGCTCGTCGACAACTACCTTGCCATGGAGGACCCGACCACGATCCGACCGATCGGTATCGAAGTCATGCTCGAGGTCCCCAGAAGCGGCTACGCGCTCCGCGGGATCATCGACCGGCTCGAACTCGGCCCCGACGGCGAACTGATCGTCACCGACTACAAGACGGGTCGGGCTCCTCCCGAGCGATTCGCGCAGCGACGGATGGACGGGGTGAAGCTGTATGCGTCGATGTGTACCGACCTGCTGGGTCGGCGACCGGACAAGGTGCAGCTGCTGTTCCTGCGCGACCGCGCCGTTATCGAGGCGGCTCCGACGACGCAGGAACTGACCGGGATGAACCGGCGGGTCGACGCGATCTGGCACGCCGTCGAACGATCCTGTGCCACCGACGACTTCCGACCGAAGCCGTCCAAGCTCTGTGACTGGTGCTCCTTCAAGCCGCACTGCCCCGCATTCGGGGGCGATGCGCTGGCACCGCCGCTCGCAACCGTCCAGGCCTGATCGCGTCGATGCCGGACGATCCATCCATTGGCGAGGCGCTGCTCGAGGCCACACGCGAAGACGGTGTGGCGCCGGCACCACGCGATGCCAGTGCCCTGGTCGCCGCATTCGATGCCACGGTCGATGCCTGGTTCGAGCCCCTCCGTGGACGGCCAGGCCCCGACCGGATCTTCGAGGTCGCGTCTCACCTGGGCGACTGGGGGCTGGTGTGGAACATGCTCACCGTCACCCTGGCGCTGCGCTCCGACGATGACGCGCGTCGTGCGCCCAAGCTCGTCGCGGCACTGGGCCTCGAGTCGCTGATCGTGAACCAGGGCATCAAACGCCTGTTTCGCAGGAGCCGCCCAGAAGGCCGCCCCGAGATGGCCGGGCGCCTCCGAGAGCCGGTCACCACCAGCTTCCCCAGCGGCCACGCCTCATCCGCGGCCTTTGCCACCGTGGTGCTCTGCGACGGCACCCCGGGACTCCGGCCACTCGTCATCCCCATCGCGGCACTCGTGGCCATGAGCAGGATTCACACCCGCATGCACCACCCCAGTGACGTCGTCGCCGGAGCGTGCGTCGGGTGGATGCTCGGACGAGCCGCGGTCACCGTGGGACGCCGAACGACCCGCGACTGAGAGGTCCGTCACACCCGCACGATTTCGGAATGCCACGTCGACCGACGATGTTGACACAACTATGGCCTCTTTTCGTCTCAACTACGACTACCGCTGCCCCTGGACAGCCGTGGTGCACGACACGGTGCTCGACGGGCTCGAAGCAGGAGCAGACTGGGATATCCGCTTCGAACCGTTCTCGCTCGGCCAGGTTCACGTTCCCGACGGCGGCGTCCCGATCTGGGACCGCCCCACCGATGACAGCGGGCTCGAGGCATTGCAGGTGTCAGTGGTCGTGCGCGACGACCACCCCGATGCGTTCCACGCCGTACACCGGGGTCTGTTCGCGCTCCGCCACATCCAGGGCGAGCAACTCGACCGCACCCACATCGACACCGTGCTGACCGACGCCGGGCTGGCACCCGGCGAGATCTGGGCGCGTGTCGACGACGGTTCGGCCCTCGCGGTCGTCCGCGACGAGCACACCACCCAGGTGAAGGATCTCGAAGTCTGGGGTGTTCCCACGTTCATTGTCGGCGACCAGGCGGTGTTCATCCGCATGCTGGAACGCTCCGACGGCGACGGTGGACTGGCGATCCGGCGGGTGAACCGGGTGCTCGAATTGATCGCCGACGATGCGAATCTGAACGAGTTCAAGCACACTTCGTTGGAGCACTGAACCAGCCGGGAAGACCGGCCCGTCGAACCGGTCGATCACCCGTCGGCGGCGGTTCGAGCCATCCGTTGCCAGCACTAGGGTGCCCCAGGTGAGCGAGCGACCGGTGCAGGGCGCCGACCGACTGTCGGATTTCGAGTCGTTGCTGTGGACTCTGGAGCGTGACCCGCAACTCGCGTCGGGCTTCGCGAACATCACGCTGCTCGACCGGCCCGCGGACGTCGACCGGATGCGGGCGCGCATGGTGCGAGCCGCGGCACTGCTCCCCCAGTTGCGCCGTCGGGTCTTCACCGACCCGGCCAAACTTGCGCCGCCCCGTTGGGTCGACGACCCGGAGTTCTCGATCGACCGCCACGTCCGCCGGCTCCATCTGGACCCTCCGGGTGATCGCACCCAACTCGTCGCCGCCGCGATGGAGTTCTGCCGACGTTCCTACGACCCTGAGCATCCGCTCTGGGAATTCCTGCTCGTCGACGGACTCGAAGGCGGTGCCGGTGCGATGGTGCAGCGTTTCCACCACACCATCGCCGACGGCGTCGGTATGATCCGCATGTCCGAGCAGTTCATCGACCTCGAACGCGATCCCGTCGATCCCGAACCCGTCGACTTTCCCGACTCCGAGCCGCTCCCATCGGCCGTCGGTGCATCCCGGGAGGCGTTCGGCCACGCTGTGGGACGGACCATCGGATCGATCCAACACGGGATCGACACGACTCGGAGCGTCATCGGTGACCCGTCACGACTGCGCGACGGGGCCCGGCGGTCGATCGGAGTGACCCGGGCGCTGTCCGCCGAGGTGGCCGCCATGGGAAGGCGCCGATCGTCGCAGTGGACCGAACGCACCGACGACCGCACGCTCAGGTTGTTGCGCATTCCCTTCGAGGACGTGCGCCGCATCGCCACACAGCACGGCGTGACCGTCAACGACGTCTTCGTGGCCGGTGCCGCGGGCGGAGCGGGCAGCTACCACCGCTTCGTCGGATCACCGGTGGACGAGTTGCGCATGGCGATGCCGGTGAACACCCGCACCGACCGTTCCGCCGGTGGCAATGCCTTCGGCCTGGCACGGGTGCTCGTCCCCACCGACCCGGATCCGTCGCTACGGCTCACCCGGGTGCACGAGATCCTCGGTGGTGCCCGCCAGCACGCGGCGGTGGCGCTCATCGAGAACCTGGCAGGCGTCGCCAACCTGTTGCCCGGCGCACTGCTCGTGCGGTTCACCCGGGCCCAGGTGGCGTCGGTGGACTTCACGACTTCGAACGTGCGGGGCGCGCCTTTCCCGGTCTATCTGGCCGGCGCGCTCGTCGAGTCGAACCATCCGATCGGCCCGCTCACGGGAACGGCGTTCAACCTGACGATGCTGAGCTACAACGGGTCACTCGACATGGGACTCCACATCGATCAGGGCGCGATCCAGGCACCCGATCTGCTCGCCCAGTGCGTGCAGCTCGCCTTCAACGAGCTGCTCGACCTCTGAACTCGGCGTGGTCGGAGCGTCGGTACCCCTGAGCAGCAGCGTCAGTTGACTCCGGCGGGTTCCGGAGCGGCGTCTGCCAGATCTTCGGTCGTTGCCGGTGGGGCGGCCAGCAGCAGTCGGACGTCGAGGAGGAGGTCGGCGACCTCGTTGGCGGATACCAGCTCCCGGTGCTGGACGTGTGCAAGGCCCTCGTCGATCAGTGTCACGGCTTCGGTCAGCATTTCGGGTGCGATGGTGTCAGTCATGTCCACTCCTGGAAGTGTGCCTTTCGACCAAGTGACTCATCTGGTGGCCAGATGAGGGCGCCGATGCTTCCGGCGCTGATCCCCAGTGTACCGGCCGTACCAAC
>DASSYG010000404.1:0-2085 GCA_035703405.1 Acidimicrobiales bacterium
CGGGCGCCCGCCGGGATCTCCTCGCCGACGTGGGCGTGCTGGCCGGCCTCGTCCAACATGAGCCGCAGGTGCGCGTACAGGCTGTCGTCGACGGTCGAATCCTGCGGCACTCGGGCATCGACCCGACGGGCGAGCTCGTCGAGGATCTCGTTGACGGACGGCTCGTTCGACATCAGGTGAAGATCCTACCGCCGCGCCACGCGCGGTCGATCGTCCGCGGCCCCGAGGTTGGGAAGCGGCCGCCAGGGCCCCTCACGCGGCGAGTGGGACGCCCAGCAGGCCGCCCACCAGTTCGCGGTACGCCGCGCCGATGACGTCCCATCCGAAATCCTGCGCGAACTCCCAGCCGGCGCGGGCCCGAACCGCCGCTGCGGATGGATCAGCGAACACGTCCCGTGCGGCTGACAGGAAGCCCTCGGGGTCGACCAGCAACAGCTCGCGCCCATCGGTCAGGTCGAGCCCACGGGCGCCGAACGGCGTGGAGATCGTGGGAACCCCGTGACCGAGGGACTCGATCAACTTCAGGTTCGTGCCCGAACCGATCCGCATGGGATTGAGCGCGACCGACGCGCACGACAGCAACGGGGACTTCACGGTGTCGGAGACCACGCCGGGAAAGATGATGTTGTCGGGCAAGGTCCGATGAGCGAACGCCGTGCCGTGGTTGCCCGCCGAGACGACGAACAGCTCGGGACAATCGTCGGCGAGTCCGATGAGGAACTCCGCGGCATCGAGATTCGGCAGGTGCCAGGACCCGAAGAAGACCCCGAGTTCCTCGGCTCCCGGCGAACCCCAGGTCCAGTGGAGTCGGGTGAACCAGCGTCGCCGTGCCCGGATGCGAGCTTCGGGATCGCGGAACTGTTTCGGCACGGTCGTGCCGTTGGGGATCACGACGATGGAAGACCGTTCCAGTCCGTACAGTTCGGCGAGGCGGTCGGCGTCGGCCGCCGAACAGGCGCTCACCGCGACGGCGCCGACGAGCGCGTCGTGTTCGACCCTGCGGAGCATGTCGAGTATCGGGGGAGCGACCGGTGAGTCACCGAGGCTCTGGGTTCGCAGATCGATCTCGACGTTCTGGGTGTCGACGAGGAACGGCAGGTCGACCTTCGCCTTGGCCAGCGCCGGATGCAGGAACGGTTGGGCCAGCACCACCAGGTCGGCCCGAGACGCGAGCGAGCGCAGCCGCTCGAGAAACGGGGCGGTGAAGTGGGCGTCGACTCCCGCGAGGATGTCGGTGATCGGCTGTCCGGCGAGGAGTCCCAGGTCGTCCTCGATGCGGGCCTGGCGCCTCCCTCGGGGGATGACCGTACTCGTGAGGCCCGGTGCGACCTGGGTGGTGGTGGCCCGGGTGCCCGGCGAGGCGACGAGGGCGAGCACGTCGACGTCCATCGACGGTGCCAGTGACCGGCACAGGTGGTGGACGCGCAGCTCGCCACCGTGCCCGGGGTCGTCGATCCCGTAGGTCGCCAGGACCAGCGCCCGTCGCCGTTGCCGGAATCCGCCTGGCGAAGTGACCTTGCCCGGCCGGTCCGACACCGGTTCGTGGCGCCGTCTCAGACGCGGCGTGGACTCACCGATCAGCACGCCGACGGCTTCACGCCAGGTCCGCCCCGCGGCCCGACGGTGCGCGGCCCGACCCAGGATGCGCGCCCACTCGGGGTCGGCGGCGACCCGGTCGAGTGCGTGCCCCAATGCTTCGGGTGTCGGTTCGGTGATCAGCCCGTTGACCCCGTCGACGACGAACTCGGTCGGACCCCCCGAATCGGAGCAGGTGACCACCGGGGTGCCCTGACTCGCTGCTTCACCACAGATCAGCCCCTGGTCCTCGTCGTCGGGAACGAAGGGCACCGCGATGGCGTCACGGTACTGGGCGATGAGCTCGTCGTCGGGAACGAAACCCAGGAATTCGATTCGTCGGTCCCCCGCAGCCCGGGCCCGGAGCGCATCACCCAGCGGTCCGGTGCCGGCGATGCGCAGGCGGACCGGGGCCGAGACGTGTGCCATGGCATCGATGATCAAGCCGATGCGTTTGGGCGCATCGAGACGCGAAGCCGTGAACAGCGTGGTCCCGGGGACCTCCGGAGG
>DASSYG010000056.1:0-7139 GCA_035703405.1 Acidimicrobiales bacterium
GGGCATCGAAGAAGACCAGCCCAACCGCCGCGCCAAGTACCACCGCGACCCCGACCAGCGCGTACGCCTCGGCGACGCCGCACGTCGCGAACAGGGCGACACCGCACACCAGAGCGACTTTCGTGCAGCGGGCAGGGGCACGATCCAACAGGTTTCCCAGGTTCGCGCCGAGCGCGATGACCGCGGCGCCCAGGAGCAGGCGCCACCAGCCGGACATCACCATGGGCGTGACCGCCACCGCCAGAAACCCTCCACCGAGCAGCTTCAGCCCGCCGGTGGTGAGCCGGCCGTGCGCGAGCGCGCCGAGATGACCTCGGAAACCCTTGTCGTCGCCAGTCGCCGCCAGGTCGTCGAAGAGGCCGAGCAAGCCGAACCCGGCAGCGACGAGCACGATCGGCTCGAGTCCCAGCAAAGAAAGGTCGAGCCACCCGAACGCCTCGGCGACGAAGTTCCACACGGCCCAAACCACGATGGACGCGACGACGATGACCACTCCGGCGCCCACGGGCACCTCGGACCCTCGGAAGTTCTGCCTCAGAAAGAGCGGCTGGGAAAATGTCGGTCGCAGAGTGGTCCAGAGCACCGCTGCAACAACCGCGCCGGCGACGAAGCCGATCACCAAGGCGGTCCAGTCCGGAGTCGTGACCATGGTGTCACCGTAGTGAACGGCCCAGGCTCCGGGATCGGATCAGCGGGTCACATCGCCCCCGAAGCCACCGGATCGGCTTCGATCGGTTCGAGCAGGACATCGTCGGGAACCTCATCGGCCAGCGCCAACAACGCCACGTACACGCCCAGGTACACGCTCACCAGTGCAGCCACCACCGCGCCCGAATCGTTCATGGCGTAGCCCGCCAGCGCAACCGTGATCAGACCGATGAAACCTGCCCGGGCCACCGACCGGCGCGGCAACAAACGGCGCATCGACTTGCGGTGCCTGAGCACCACGACGACGAACACGGCAACCAGCGGAATCAGATATGTCCATGTCGAGGCGGTCAACACGCTGATGTTCGTCGTCAACTTGCGTCCGATCGTGGTCCAGAACGACCCCTGCCCACCACCGCCGAGGAAGAACCGGCCGATGTGGTCCCGTTCCGACGCCGGCTGGATGGCCTCGTATGCGACGACCCCGGCGAGAATCGCCACCGCCGCCCCGGCCGCCACACCGACGGTCCGCCAGTTGAGACGCCGCCCGGCCAACAGGACGAGCAACAGTCCGAGCGCCGGTACCAGACTCAAGATC
Source organism: Acidimicrobiales bacterium (assembly GCA_035703405.1). Taxonomy (GTDB): domain Bacteria; phylum Actinomycetota; class Acidimicrobiia; order Acidimicrobiales; family Iamiaceae; genus JAFDWI01. The sequence continues at coordinate 1,247 of DASSYG010000056.1, forward strand.
CCGCCGACGTCCGCGCCCAACCAGGGGGCCGCGTCGAAGCCGACCGCGATGACCGCGACACCAAGTGCGGGCCACCAGGCATCGCGGGGCCGCGCCGATCGGTCGACGATCCAGGCCACCACGATCACCGCCGAAGCGGCCAACAATGCATAGGAGGCATTGCCGATCCCACCGAAGCGCGCCGCGACGGTCGGGGTGTAGCCCAGCAGGCTGGAGGTCTGCAGCTGCGCTCCCGTCGCCAGGTCGGCACACAGCACCACGAAGCCGAGCCAGGCGATCGCCACCAGCGACGCGAGCGTCCGACGACCTCGACCCGCGAGGAACCAGGAGAACAACCCGGCCAGCGCGTACAACAGCACCGCGGATCCCACACCGAAGGAACCGAGCACCGGCACGGCTCTGAGCACGAAGGTCATGAACAGGGTGGTCGGCAACAGGACAACCGCCCACCGCAGCAGCCGGCGGACCCCACGAGGCGTGTCACGTCGCAGCAGCGCGATGAGGGCGAAGACGAACACCACGATCGAGACCACCACGAACGACGTCTGGAAGATCGGGTACACGTCGCTGCGATTCTGGATCTGATCGTTCTCGGCACCCAGAGCGGCGATGTCGAACTCGCCCTCGTGGTAGCGGAGCGGCTGACCGACCATCCCCGGGGGCACCTCGACCCCGAGGCTCGTCAGCACGGTCGGGGCGAGATCGGTGAGCGTGACGAGCCCGGGCCGCCCGGTCGACGGTGATTCCAGGCGCCCGGGCACCACGCCGGTGCCGGAGAGAACGACCGGGAGCAACTCGGCGGAGCCCGATGGAGGGCTCAAGCCTGCGACGATGAGCAAGGAGTCGTCCGGGAGTCGCTGGGAGATCGAGCCCAGGAGGTCATCGGTCCGGGTGAGCGCCGCGGCGCGTGCATCAGCGGCCACCTCGGCGCGCATCGACGAGCTGTACCACGCCGTCCGGTCGGTTTCGCCGGGGTCGACCACCGTCACCGCGGCGTCCCCCACGACGCGATCGAATGCCGCGAGCAGTCGATCGTCATCCATTTCGACGCCGAAGGGACGGTCCGGCGCCGGCCGCAACAACTCGTGGGACACATCGCCCAGGTCGACGGCGCCGGTCGTGGACACGACCGCCAACGCGGCCGGGGCCCGTGACTGCACCTCACCGTCGACGTCGACCGTGTCGGAATTGGCGATGACAGCGGTACGCAGGCCCGCCCGGTGCAAGGCGAACCCGAGCGCCCCCGGTCTCGAGTCGACATGGGCGCCGGCACCGCGGACCAGTCTCACCAGTGCGGGCACGACGATCTCTCCGCCGGGACGCAACCCGGTACGCCGCTCGAGCACGTCGATGGCCGGACTTCCCTCCACGTCACTGTCGCGACCCGCCGCCTGTGCGGCCGCCGACGACGCCGAAACCCGGTATCCCGCGCCGAGCGTCGCGTACGCGTTCTCCGAGGCGGACCCGCCACCGGTTCGGACCGTCATCTTTCCGGTCGCGCCCTGTGCGGCGATGCGGGTCAGATTCGGCATCGTTTCGGGATCGAAGTCGTCGAAGCCGAAGTAGGGCACGCCCACGATAACCACATGACGGGCCGACTGCTGTGACGGGACACTCGTCACCGCCGACGCGCGCGTGGTCACCAGCGACAGTCCCAGCACGCCGCCGACCACACCGACCAGCAGCACCCGGCGCAACCAGACCGGAACGACGCGTGGCCACAACGCTTCGACGATGTCGGTGCCCTGGCTCGCCCGGTGCCGAAAACCCGAGACCGAACGTCCGGTGTGGCGATGCTCCATCGGCACATCGACCTCGATGACCCGACCGCCTGCACGCGCGATGTCGATCGTCATCGCCACTTCGAGCCCGAACCGGGCAGAGTCGTCCATACCACGCAGGAACTCGGCCCTGATCGCCCGCTGACCCGACAGTGCAGCCCGCATCTCGAGACCGGAGGCGCGCTTGATCCCCGAGGTGGCGAAGCGGCGGATCAGCCCGAACCCGCCCCGCTTGCCGGCTGCGGGAAGCACCCCGATCGCCAGATCGGCCTCGTCGTCGAGCACCGGGCGCAACAGCGCCTCTGCCTGGGATGCCCCCGAACCGACGTCGGCGTCGATGAGCACGTACACGTCGGCGTCGGGGGTCGCCTCGACTCCGGCTGCGACCGCGCCACCTTTGCCCAGGTTCGTCCCCAGGCGCAGCACCTGCGCGCCGGCGGCACGTGACCGGTCGCTGGTCGCGTCGGTGGAGCCGTCGTCGACGACGAGCACCCGGTCGATCTCTTCGAGCGCGTCCAGCGCGCGGACGGTCTCGGCGACCGAATCCTGGCGATCCTTGGCCGGGACGATGGCGACGACGGTGGTCACTGGGTCACCTCTCCTCGTGCGGTGTCCGATCTGGGTCCATCACGGATCTCGAGCAGGATCAGGAACGGCCCCAGATACACGAACACCAGCGCCGTCACCAGGATGCCGGAATCGTTCAGCAACCAACCGACGACACCGAGCACCAGCGCGGCGATCACCGCCGAACGCCGAGGGGTCCTGGCCGGCAACAAATTCGTCCAACCTTTCGCGACGACCAGAACGTACAGAGCGTAGATCGCGGCGATGGGCACCGCCCAGGACCAGTTGCTCTGCCACAGCACGGCCATCGAATTGTTCCACTTCTCGGCAATGGTCGAGCGCAACAGATCGAGGTTGCCCTGCCCGGTTTCGAGGAAGAAACGGCCGATGTGCGTGCGTTCGTCGGCGGGGCGGAGCGCGTCGACGCCGATCGCCGCGACGAGCACCACCAATCCGGCGACGACTGCGGCCACGACATAGCGCCACCGCAGTTCGCGACCGGCGAGTACCCACACCAGCACCCCCATGACCGGCACCAGCGTCAGCACTCCACCGACGTCGGCGCCCATCCACGGCGCGCCGTCCACGAGAATGCCGATCGCGGCAACGGTGACCACCAACCACAGACGGCTCCGCCGGTCGGCATCGTCGACGGGATCGTCCTGGTGACGATCCATCAACCCCGCGCAGAGAATGATCGAGCAGGTCGCGAGAATCGCGAACACCGCGTTGTCGGTACCGAAGAAGCGGAAGCCGACGTTCGGGGCACTGCCGAAGAAGCTCCCCAGCACCAGATGCCCACCGGTGGCGAGGTCGACCGTGATCAGGGTGAAGGTGAGCCCACAGATGACGACGAGTGGGTCGAGCGGAGACTTCCGCAACGGTTGAGCCAAATACCCGATGGCGAGCGCGACCGCCCAGGTGACCGGTATCGACCAGTAGCCCAACGACGAAGTGGCAGTGGTGAAACGCAGCAGGAACGTCACCAACGGCCACGCCGCACACGACAGGGCGAGCACCTCGAGCGCACGGCGACCCTGCGGACCAGGGCGGCGGCGACGGAGCAGGTACAGCGCACCCAGGAACACCACGACACTCACGACGATCAACGTCATCCGGAGCGCCGGCAGCGACTCGGACCGGGCCGTGAGCATCTGGTCGAGCACCGTGAGCGAGTCCCAGGTGGGCCGACCGGAAGTGACCCGCAATGCCGTACCGTGCATCGACTCGGGGACTTCCGCGCCAAGCACATGCAACACACTCGGCGCCAGATCGGTGAGGGTGACGATGCCCGATCGATGGGTCGACGGCGACGCGAGCTCACCCGGTTCCAGCCCGTCTCCGAAGGCGACGAGCGGGCTCATCCCATAGGGGCTCGCCGACGGGGTGACGCCCATGACCAGGACCAGTGTGTCTGAGTCGACGCCTCGTGCGAGGTCGCCGATGATCGCATCGGTGCGTTCGAGTGCGCCCTGTTGGGAGGCCTGCTGGATCGCCTTGGACTGCTCGACGCGGTAGTCGATGGCACGTTCGGTTTCTCCGGGATCGGCCACGACCACGTCGGCACGCTTCAGCGCGTCGAGCACGGTGTCGCGGAATGCGGTCCGGTCGACCTCGAGTCCGAACGGAGCCCCGGGCGCATCCCGGAGCAAGTCCATCCCGACGGTCCCGTCCGCGACAAGTCCGTCGGGGTCGGTGACCCCCAGCGCTGCGGGGGCGCGACGCACGACTCGGCCGTCTTCGGCGCGGACACTCGAATTGGCGACCACCGCGACCCCGTGGCGATTCTCGGCGAGCGCTGCTCCCAGCGCACCGACGTCGACCTCGGAACTCGCCGCGTCTGATTGCATGGCAGGCACGCCGGGCAGCACCACACTGCCCTCGACTGGGTGACCGACCCGCAACCCCTGCGCCCGATCGGCGCGCATACCGTTGAGGGGTTCGTGGGCGTCGACGGCGGTCGAGCCGCTCGAACCGGTCGCCATGATCACCCCGGCACCCAGCGACGCGTAGGCCTCAGCGGCATCCGGACGCAACGCAGCGGTCTTGACCCGCATCGCGCCGATGACCCCGTCGCCCGAGAGCCGATGCAGGTTCGGCATCGTCTCGACGTCGATGTCGTCGAGGCTGAGCCGCGGGACCCCGACGATCAACACCTTGTCGGCCTCGGGGAGCGGGTCCTTACCCACGGTCTGACCCAGATCGGCGGTCCAGTACGACACGACGCCCGCCACGATGAGCAGCGCGATCAACGATCGGCGCGCCCACACGGTCATGGTTTCGCTCCCGCGCGACGACGCAACCGGTCGCGCACGACACCGAGTTCGGGTGTGCGATACACCACGAGGAGTACCAAGGCGACCGCAACTCCGGTGACACTCGCCGCGAAGCCGGCCAGCACCGCCTGGGACCGACTCGACCAACCGATCGCCAGCACCACCCAGGCCGCGGCTCCGATCGCCGGGCCGCTGGCGCCCACCGACCGGGCCAGCGCGCCCACAACCGGCAACGGCTCACCGACGTGGCGGCGGACGATCCCGAAGAGCACCACACAGGCTGCACTCAACGTGGCCGCCTGAACCAAGCCGAACGACACCAACAGGGCCGTGCCGTGTGCGAACCCGGTCGCCACGACCATGCCGACGACCGCGACCGCCGTCGAAACCAGGTTCACCAGCGTCGGTGACCGGGCATCGCCGAGCGCGTACGAGGCACGGGTGAGCAGGAAGTACACACTGAACGCGCACAGCCCGGTCAGGAAACCCGCGAGGGTCGAAGCCACGAGGCGCACGCCTGCCGCATCGAGTTGGCCGATCCGTACGATCGACAGCGCCGGAGCCGCGACCACGGCCAGAAATCCACTGGCCGGGATCAGCAACAACAGATTGAGTCGCATCCCGCGGGTGAGTTCGTTCGCAAAGGCGCTCCGATCCTCTCGAGTCGCCATGCGGGAGAGACGCGGAAACAATGCGGTGAAGATCGGATACGCGATCAACGCGTGGGGGAGCAGAAAGAACATGAACGCTGTCTGATACGCGATGACTCCGCCGTCGACCCGCCCGGCCAGGATGATCGTGGCGCCCACGATGACCTCGTTGAGTCCGACGTGGCCGGCCGCCCAAGCGCCCTGTCGCATCAGCGTGCCCAGCGCGAGGCCCCGGGTCCGCCAGCGCAGGCGCAAACCGAGGCCGGCGTTCCACAGCGCGATGAACGGGACGATCGTCATCGCCACCGTCCCCGCCAGGGTACCCGCTCCCAGCAGGACCTTCTCGCCCACGGTGAGGGTCAGCCCGGCCGCCGGGTCGTGGAGGTGAGCGAAGATGATCATCGTGATCGTGACGACGATGTTGTTGAACACCGGAGCGATCGACGTGGCGAGAAAGCGGTGGTCGGCCTGCAGGAGTGCACTCGCGACCGCCCCGGCCGCGTAGAACACGAGCTGGGGCATGATGAACCACAGCAGGAACGCCCCGATCCTGATCTGCTCGGCGCGCACCGCCTCGGGCGTGCCGAGGGTGAGCACCTGCATGATCCAGGGGCCGCCG